>JANNPH010000168.1:0-32205 GCA_031399965.1 Gloeobacteraceae cyanobacterium SOY_34_metabat_159
GAAGTTCTGCCCCTGGGTGAACTCAGTAGACCGGCCCTCGAAGTACTCGTCAGGCGAGTCCTTGAGCAGCCGGCCTACCGGCAGAGCGCCAGCAAGCTGGCCGCTTCTATCGCCCATGCGGGCGGGGCCGGCCGGGCCGCCGACGTCATTGAGCAAGTGCTCAGGGAGGGTCCGGTCATAGCAAGCCGTTGAGCATGGCACACAGCGGCTGGCCGGTTCTACCTACCGGGTCGTCTTGTTCAGGCCATCTGTCACTTTCGGTAGATATTTGAGTCATTGTACTCAGACACGATTGCGCCGATTGACATCTACGCTTGAAAGACTGTATTCTGCTTCTAGCAATGGCCTAGTCATATTTGCTCAAAGCTCATCTGGCAGGTACTGTTTTTAAGTATCAGCTGAGTCTAGTGATCCCTGTCCCGTTCCTCCCAAATTTTGGAGTATCCAAGACCATGAAATTGTCTTCTTTTAAACTAGCTGGTAGCCTAGCTTTGCTCTGCGGCACCATGCTGGCTGCCTCCGCTCCTGCACAAGCAGCTGCGATTGCCGGCGGCGGCACCTTCAGCGCCCTAGGTAACGTATTCGTTCCCCTCGGTGGCGACTTGCTCTTCCCGCTCCTCAGCCCTTTCGAGCAAAGCACCAATCCCGCAGCCTACGCCCCCGTCGGTAGCTACGGCCAGGCCTTAATATCGGGCACAACCGGCGGCTTCGCTGGTCTCGGCGGCACCATTGCGGGGATTCAAAGTCTAGATTTCGGCATTGTACCGGTCACACCTTTCTTGCTCCTCAGCAACTTCTCGACCTACACCGGCGTCACCGTCTCCGCGTCGAACCTGGTCTTCAACTCGCAGGCGACAGGAACCGGTCAGGCGGTCACCGTCAACTTCACAGGTACGATTTCCTACTTTGACACTGCCACCAGCACTGCCTTCACTCAGGCTCTGACTGGCCTCGTCACCACCCAGTTCGCCGGCGGTGAGCAGGTCACCAGCTACTCGGCGAGCTTCGTCATCGCTGAAATCCCTGAGCCTTCACCGCTGGTCGGTGTCCTGGCCCTCGGCCTGCTCGGCGGCATTGTGGTTGCCTACAACCGTCGCAAACAAGCTGTCTCCGTGTAGGAATAGCCCTTAGCTAGTCCTTCAAACAGAAAGCGCTGAACCTTTGAGGGTTCAGCGCTTTCTGTTTGAAGACGATTAACGGTGCTCAGGCAGGAGTGGCGATGCCTGGTAGCGACCCGGTGCCAAGATCTGTTTGGGGTCGAGGGAGGTTTTGAGCTGGTTGAGGAGACGCCGATAGCTCGCTTCGTCTGCAGTGAGCGACTGAGACTGGATACCCAGGCGATAGGGGTAGTAACCGGAGTCCGTCAGTTCTTTCAGGAGTTGCTCGTAGCACTGCAGGGCACGTTGGTCTTCCCCAGGTACCGACCGATCGTAGGCAATCGTGGCAATACAGCTCAAGCAGCGCTCGGTCAGCAGGGTCATCGAGATCATCGGTTCGAGCTTATGGGCTGTGACCACTCGCGAGATGATCTGGTTCATCGCATTGGCATGTGCACCCGTCAGGGGTGCAACCGGGGCGCACCAGATCAGGCCGCAGCCGTCGCGGTCAGGGTGCATCTGGGGGGGGATGGCTGTGCGCTTGCGCCAGTAAGTGCTGGCCAGCGGGGCAGAGGTCGGCACTCCCTTCATCAGGTGATAGACCGGCTTGATGATCTTGAGCATCTCGGGCAGGTTGAGACCGGTCAGCAGGCGGTAGGGAACGGCGAAGCGCTCCGCGAGAGCCAGAGTGCGGTCGTCGAGAAACTTGAGACTGCGCACTTTGCCTTTGAGTGCACGTTTCACCAGGCGTCGGGCCTCGGCCACCTGGCCTCGGGTCCCGTAGAGTCCACCGGAGCCGTTCCAGGCTCCAAAATCCCAGGTGCGGGCAAAGTTGGCCATCACCTCGGGCGAGAGTGGCGTCGCGCCATCCATCTCAGACCACGGATACTGCCGGATCGACGAGAGCACTTTGTAGCTGTTGCCGATGTGGATGGCGCTCTTGATCGTGCCGTCGAGGCGCAGCGGTCTGAGCGCTTCGATCAGCAGAGCCAGGTCTTCTTCGCCTTCGGCGCTGAAGTAAAAAGCCTGAAAATACTCAGGAGCCGGCATCAACCAGATGGTCATCTGGGTGACGATCCCGAAGTTGGATTGGGTAAAGAGTCCGTCGAGGGCGGGTCCGACCCCCCAGCGGTAAACGGGCGCGGCGTGGGCACCGGTAAACTGGCCCATGCCTGTGTGGATGCACTCGCCCGTCGGCAGTACGACTTCCAGACCACACACCTGGGCAAAGTGATCACCGTAAGGGGTATGGCCAAACCCGCGCTCCACCGTGTTGCCAATCAGGCTGCACTCGGGGCTCGAACCGGTGGCGTCCATCCAGAGGCGAGATTTCTGTGCTTTCAAAAATTCGTAGAGTTGCTGCTGGGTGACTCCCGGCTCGACGGTGACGTAGGCCAGTTCTTCGCTGAAATCGACAATGCGGTTCAGTCGGCCCAAGTCGATGAGCGCTGCCCCATCACTGACCGGCACTCGCGAGCCATAGCCCCAGTTTTTACCTGAGCTGATCGGTTTAACAGGTTGCTCGTAGCGATTTGCAATTTGCAGGCACTCCTGCAGTTCGGCGCGGCTGGCCGGACGCAAGATCGCACCCACCCGCTGATGGGTCTGAAAAGTGGCAGTGCGAGCGCACTCAAGCGCGTTCTCGTCGACAATCAGATTTTCAGGACCGAGCAGAGACCGCCAGGCCCGCAGTGCAGATTCATTCATGTAGGTCCACTGACAAAATTACACCGTCGCCGGGATCGTCCGGCACTGATAGTCAGAGAGCATCGGGCACAACTCGGCGCGGATTGATGCTAACAACTCTTGCATCTGGGCATTAAGCCCCTTGAGCACCGCTTCGCGCTCGACTTGAAAAGGACCGCGCTTGCCGTGATAGTCGATTACATCGCCAATCTGAGTAAATTTGAGTCCAAAGCGCTGCAGATGTCGGGCAAGGCGCGGCTCCATCATGGTGAAGACGCTGTCGAGACCAAGCTCAATGCCGATGCCGGTGGCGGCCAGGTAGAGCCCGAGGGCGATGAGCGGAAAGCGCCGACGGTCGTCGCTCACATCACCCTGAGTTGGCTCAGTGGTGCCGTGGCTGGTTCGCGACTCGTCCTGGCGTTTACGGAAGGCGGCTGTAACGGCAAGGCGTGATACTTCGCCGAAGCTGTCGCGTGGTAAAGACTTTAGCAAGGCCCGACTTGCCTCGGGAAGCCCGAAGAGGCAGGCATTTTCGAACGGTAAAACTGCTTCTGGATCGCTGGGATCGCAGAGAACAAGACGCACACAGCCTGCGTAAGAATCGCTGGCCCGATGTTTCAGCAGACAGTGAACGGCTCGCTTGTCGTAGGCATCGCGTTCGAGACCACCAGGGCAATCTTCTTCGCGTTCGAATTGCAGTTCCTGACAATAAACCTGATAGCGAATGCGGTGCACTTCCTGGCGCAACTCCTCAGTGTCGGCAATCAGTAGTTGAAACTGTGCGTGAAACTGCCCGCTCAGGCTGTCAAGTGCCTGTTCGCCTTCAGGCTCCCTCTGAAATCGAGCTGGCGCGGCTTGACGGTTACTCACTTCCAGGTGCGCTTCTGGGTTACGCGAACTGGCGATAAACATCTGAAACATCTCCGATTAAGATTTGTGCTCTTATCTAGACCTAAGGTACCCAGCATCTACGGTTTCGAGATCCGTGTTTCTATCAGAAGAGGTACGCAATTTAGACGTAGTTTCAGTGCTGATAAATGGCAGTCTACGTACCAATTAGACTCAGGATTGTCCGTAAAACTACGCATGGAAGGTCGTTAGCCACGGTTGCGGCTCAGTTGAAAGTACTCAATTTGAACCGTTACCAGCCAGAAGGGATTCAGGCAACTCAGTTCGGTATTTAAACCACTCGGTGCGCATGGAAACTGAACAAGAGGGCAACGGAGACTGGACCTAACTTTCTAAATAGCCGCGTTCGCCGAGAAGACGGATGACTTTTTCTGCGGAATCCTGGGGAGTTTCTCGGTCGGAATGGATTACAAGGTCGGGGTTTAGAGGTGCTTCGTAGGGGTCGGAGACGCCCGTGAAGGCCGGGATCTCGCCACGTAGGGCGCGGGCATAGAGACCTTTGACGTCGCGCTCGATGCAGGTGCGCAGCGGGCAGTCGATGTAAATTTCGAGGAAGTCGGGAATCGTCTGCTTCAGCTCTTCTCGGGTAGCCCGATAGGGACTGATCGCGGCACTGATGGCAATTACGCCGTTGCGGGACAGGAGGTGGCAGACGTAGCCGATGCGCCGGACGTTGGTGTCGCGGTCAGCTTTGCTAAAGCCAAGTCCGGCGCTCAAGTTGCGCCGCACCTCATCGCCGTCGAGCACTTCGACCTGCTTGCCTATCTGTTGAAGACGCTCACCAAGCAAAGAAGAGACAGTGCTCTTCCCCGCACCCGAAAGGCCCGTCAGCCAAATAGTTACGCCAGGTCTGCCCATAATCCGCCCCCAGAGGGTTGTCTTTTAAAAACTCTTGGGAGTATACCAGCCCTACCCGATGAAAATCGCTCAATTTGCCCCCTTTTGATTGATTTTTTTGCAGAATCACGGTTTACCAGTACAATACGCTGAGGACATTCGTCATCAAGCTCGACGTGGTCACACTTTTACACCTTTCCGATATTCACCTCGGCAGCGGTCTCTCTCACGGGCGCGTCAACCCGGCTACTGGCCTCAATACCCGCTTTGAAGACTTTGTACACTGCCTGAGTCTTGCCATTGACCACGGCATCGCGGAGCGGGCCGACCTGGCGATCTTTGGTGGTGACGCCTTTCCAAACGCCACGCCCGAACCGGCCTTTCAAGAAGAATTCGCCCGGCAGTTCAAGCGTCTTACCGATGCCGGTATCCCGACCGTTCTACTGGTAGGCAACCACGACCTGCACAGCCGCGGGGTCGGCGGGGCGAGCCTGAACATCTACTCGGCCCTGCAGGTACCCGGGTTCGTCGTCGGCTCCAAGTTGCAACTACACACGATTGCCACGCGCTCGGGGCCGGTGCAGGTGCTCACCCTCCCCTGGGTAAACCGCTCTGCCTTGCTCACCCGCGAAGACATGCGCAACAAGAGCATCGAACAGGTCGATGTCACCCTCGTGGAGCGCATGCGCATGGCCCTCGAAGGTCAGGTGCGCCGCCTCGACCGCAGCCTGCCGACTATCTTGCTCGGCCACCTGATGGTCGATTGCGCGGTTTACGGAGCTGAGCGCCACCTGGCGGTCGGCAGAGGCTTCAGTATTCCTCTCCATGTACTGGCCCGTCCTGAGTTTGATTACGTAGCCCTCGGGCACGTCCATCGCCACCAGGTGCTCTGTCAGGACCCACCGATCATCTATCCGGGTTCAATAGAACGGGTCGATTTCGGCGAAGAAAAAGAACAAAAGGGTTTCATCCTGGCCAAGGTTGAGCGCGGTCACTGCGAATATCAGTTCGTGCCCCTACCGGCTCGCCCTTTTCAAACCATCCAGGCCAACCTCTCCGAGAGCACCGACCCCCACGCCGACCTGGTCCAGGCCATCCGCAAGCACAAATTTGCAGGGGCCGTGATCCGCGTCGCCTACCGCATCCATCCTCACCAATCGAGCACAATCGACACTGCGGCCCTGCGCCAGTTACTTGAGCCGGCCTTTGCCTTTCAACTACAACCGGAGCTGGTGAGCCAGCTCATGCAGCCACGGGTACCCGGACTCGGGGAGGCGAGTGCCCTCGACCCGATTGACGCTCTCAAGCAATACCTGGAGAGCCGCCCCGAACTGAGCAGTCTGCGCACGGAGCTGTTGCAGGCAGCTGCCGTATTGATGAGCGAGCGCGAGCCGGAACTGGATACCAGCGCCTGCGACGATGATGCCGAGGTGCTCGAAGTGACCGTCGCCGCCGCCGCAAACCTGCTCGAACGCGAAGCCGGCATCCGCACCAATCAACTGGGGCTTTTTAGCCCTTAGACGGGAAACCCGCGCAGTCAATAGATCGAGTGCCGGTGGAGGTTGTGCTTTTGTACAACTGGTCATGCCCGATCCATTGAGAACCGGCTGGCGTATATTTAGTACCCTTGCGACCGAGATTACAACGCCACTGCCGGTGCTGAAAGCATTGGCCCCACTCTAAAACCAGCCGTCTATCCCAATCATTTCCGGTGCAGAGCTTGTTTGCACCGGCTCCTTCCTTCTAGAAACTGTTTGTTTCCAGGCATGCCGCAGGCGTGGCGCAGGGAACTGAAAGCTTGTAATTAAAATATTTCATTTCCAGCAGTCCGTCGCGCGCGAATTCGGATACCTGTTGACGTGCTCTACCGCAGTAGGGACATCGAGAGGCAACCACCCTCACCGGGTTGGTGCGTCCGGCGATGCCCACCCACGAGCCGTGGTCTCGGTCGCAACCATCCGCGCTCGCTCTTGAACTCTATGCAGGAACAATGGCATGAAATTTAAATCCTTCCTCCTCGAACTGCATCGCTGGGCCGGGATGCTCTTCGGGGCGATTTTGCTGGTGATTGGACTGACCGGTAGCGCCATCGTCTTCTGGCAGCAACTCGATCCCCAGGTCTATCCCCATCTCTACCGGCACGCGGGCAAGCCTGCCGCCTCCCTCGACCGGGTATTGGCCGCCGCCCGAGCCGAGGTGCCGAACCTTCAACCCACCGGTGTCACCCGCCGCGAGGGCAACGTTTACCAGGTCAACTTCCGCACCCCAGACCAATCAAACCTGCAGGTGTTCGTAGACCCGCTCACTTATCAAGTACGCGGACAACGCATCTGGCAGCAAAGCCTGTTCGGAGTGCTCTACTCTCTGCACTACCAACTTTTAGCTGGGGAGGCGGGTGAGCGGCTGACGGGCATTACCGCTGTCGTGCTGATGGTACTCAGCCTCAGTGGGCTGGCGCTCTGGCCGGGGTGGAGAAACTGGAAGGCGGGGACGAGCCTGCGGTGGAAGGCAAATAGGCGTCTACTGGCCTTCGATATCCACAAACTGACCGGCCTGCTGGCGCTGGTGTTTTTGACGCTCCTGGGGGCAACAGGCACCTATTTCATGTTCAACGAGCCGGTGCGTGCCGCGATTTATATGCTCACAGGTACCCCCCAGCCACCCAAACTGGTTTCAAAGCCCATCGCGGGCCGTGCACCCCTTGGCCCCGACGCCCTACTGGTCCAGGCCAAGCCACTGCTCGGCGAGGCTGAACTGCGCGGGATGTACTGGTCAGACCAGGTAGACGCTCTGAGTCGGGTGATGGCTGTAATCCCTGGCGAGGGACCGGCCAGCCGCCACCTGGATATTTACCTGGATCGCTACAGCGGCGCAGTCGTGAAGGTACAGGATGCCCGCCGTCCCAACACGGCCGAAGCGATCTTCAACTGGATAAAGCCGCTGCACTCCGGCAACTTCGGAGGCGTCTTCAGCCAGGCGATGTATCTCTTGATTGGTTTTACCCCCGGTGGGCTGTTCTTGACCGGCTTCTGGCTGTGGCTCAAGAAACTGCAGCGAACACGGGTCACGGTCAAATCCAGGCAAAAGCTGAGTGTTTGAGTGCTCTGCTGCCCACTCGACGCAGGGCTAGCCGCCCATGATGCTGAAGCCGCAATCAACGTAGAGGGTCTGACCGGTAATTGCCGTCGAGAGATCGCTTGCTAAAAATAGGGCAGCATTGGCGACTTCTTCCTGTTTCACGGAGCGCTTGATAGCGGAGGCTTCCTCAGTTCTGTGGATGGCATCGCGGATATTGCCCAGTCCCGAGGCGGCGAGGGTGCGGATTGGGCCGGCTGAGAGGGCATTGACCCGCACCGACTGCTTGCCCATCTCGGCGGCAAGGTAGCGCGTGTTTGCTTCGAGGGCAGCCTTGGCGGTCCCCATGACGCCGTAACCCTCCATCACCCGGTTGGAGCCGATGTAGGTGAGGGTAATCACACTGCCCCCCGCAGGCATCAGGGGCATGGCCTTCTGACAGAGAGCAATGAGCGAGTAGGCGCTCACGTCGAGCGCTAACTTAAAGCCGTCGCGCTTGATCTCGGTAAAGGGACCCTGCAAGTCGTCCTTACTGGCAAAGGCCAGACAATGAATCAGAATATCGAGACCGCCCCATTTTTCGGTGACGGTCTCGAAGAGGGCGGCAATCTGCTCGTCAGACTGCACGTCGCAGGGAGCAAAAATTGACGGAGCGAGCGGGGCGGTCAGTTCGCGCACTTTGCGCTCGAAGCGGCCATTCGGGTCAGGCAGGTAGGTCACGGCAAGTTCCGCCCCGGCCTCGTGAAGCTTCTGGGCAATCGCCCAGGCAATCGAGAAATTATTGGCGATGCCGGTTACAAGTGCTTTTTTGCCTTCGAGGGTAATCACGGGTTCCTCAGAGATTGCTGTCGCGGCGCAGGTGGTGTTCGAGAAAGTAGCGTCGCGGATACTGATCACCGAGATCGACTTCGTAAGTCGCGACTTTCAGACCCTCGGCAGGGTCGAGGCGGGCGGTGACGATACCGCGCCGGTCTTTGAGAGCGCTGCCGTGCAGGCGCGGATTGACGCTCACCACCCGGACCCGGTCACCGACTGTGTAGGACACGCTCTACCTCACTTCAGAAGCATCTTATCATCCGGGCCGGGGCCAACCCAATCGCCACAACCATTGACATGAGCACTTTGAATTTTCGATAATGGGAAAGGCTCAATTCGCGGTCGTGGCGGAACGGTATACGCGCTAGCTTGAGGTGCTAGTGGAAGCAATTCCTTGGGAGTTCAAATCTCCCCGACCGCAGATATTTACTGGTATTTCGGATGACCGACCTACCTCCGCTTTCTGATACAACCCTCTGGGAAATTCTGCACGAGCAGTTGCCGGACGAGGCAGTCAACGCTCTGCTCTGGCAGTATCTGGGCTACCGCCAGGACCCACAGACGCTTGCCTGGGATAACGCCAACGTTCCGGCCGAGTGGCGAGAAGCCTACCCGGAGCCACCAGACTTCATCGATTCGAGACCAGCGACTGTCAGGCTTACCCGCTCGATCCCCGAAGCCGACAAGCAATTACTCAAATCGCAGCTAGGCTTCGGCGGCTACCAGATTGCAGAACTCAACCCGCGCCGCACCCGCCGAGCGACCGCCGTCAGCTGGCTACTCAGCTACCGACAACAGCAGCAAGAAGCGTAACGGACTGCCCCCACAGACATTTCCAAGGTGCGTGCCCTTCTCGGCTAGCGCAGCCGAACCGGGTCGTAGGCTTCTTTGAAGCGGCTGATGGTCTGGATGGTGACCTGTACGTCCGCCGGGAAGATGACGACCAGGTCGCCTCTGCCGGCGTTGGTGAGAGCATGTTCGACCGCTTCGGTCTCAAGCAGGATGCGCTCGTAGAGGAAGCTCGGGTCGTGGGACTTGAGGCCGTTGATGATCAGGTCCGCAGCCTCGCCGGGCGGTCGTCCGCGCAGGTCGTCGTCTTCTTTGACGATGGCCGAATCAAACATGCGCGCTCCCAGGTAGCCGAGTTTGAGCAGGTCCTCGTCGCGGCGGTCGCCGGGGCCACCGAATACGCCGATTTTGCGGCGATTTTCGACGCGATCCAGAAAGAGGTGCATCGCCTCGAACCCGGCCGGGTTGTGCGCGTAATCCACCAGTACCTCGAAGTCGCCCACGTCGAAGAGGTTGAGTCGGCCCGGTGTCTGGGCCGGTGAGGGCACGAAGCTACCCAGACCGGCGCGAATGTCGTCGATTTTGACTCCGTGCAGGAAGGCCGCCAGGGTCGCCGCAAGCACGTTCTGGATCATGAAGACCGCCCGGCCCGAGAGGGTGAGCGGAATGTTGACGACGCGCTCGATTCTGAGGGTCCAGCCGCCCTTGATAATGGAGACATAGCCATTTTCAAAGACAGCTACGGTACCGCCACGAGCGGTATGTTCGCCGATGATCGCGTTATCGGGGTCAAGGCTGAAGTAGGCGAGATTGGCGCGGATGTCAGGGGCCATGTCGGCCACCAGGGGATCGTCGGCATTCAAGATGGCGTAGCCGCCCAGGCGTACCGACTCGGGCACGACCGACTTCACACGGGCCAGTTCTTCGATGGTGTCGATATCGGTGAGGCCCAGGTGGTCTTCACTGACGTTGAGGACGATGCCGATGTCGCACTCGGAGAAGCCCAGGCCCTCGCGCAGAATACCGCCCCTGGCAGTCTCCAGGACGGCAAGCTCGACGGTCGGGTCTTTGAGCACAAGTTTGGCACTAAAAGGGCCGGTCATATCGCCCTTGAAGACCATCTGGTTCTGGATGTAGACACCGTCGGTGGTCGTGTAGCCGACCCGGTAGCCGACACCCCTCAACATGTGGGCGATGAGGCGGGTCGTGGTCGTCTTACCGTTGGTGCCGGTGACGGCAATAATTGGGATACGCGTCAGTGCGCCCGGCGGGAAGAGCATATTGACCACGGGCTCGGCGACGTTGCGGCCGATACCCTCGCTGGGCGCAATGTGCATCCGAAAACCGGGGGCGGCGTTGACCTCGATGATTGCTCCACCGATTTCGCTGATGGGTTGTGAGAGGTCTGGGCAAATAACGTCGATGCCGCAGATGTCAAGACCGATATTGCGCGAGACGCGCTCGGCTAGAAAGGCGTTGAACGGGTGCAAGACGTCGGTGCGGTCGATGGCCGTGCCGCCAGTGCTCAGGTTGGCGGTGGACTTGAGGTAGCAGACCTCGCCGCTCGGGAGCACGGTATCGAGGGTGTAGTCGAGCCGGTCGAGTAGACGCATGGTCATCTCATCTACGGCGATGGCGGTCAGCAGGTTTTCGTGGCCGTAGCCGCGGCGCGGGTCGCGGTTGACTGCATCGATCAGTTGCTGGATGGTCGCTTTCCCATCACCGATGATCCGGGCCGGTACGCGCTCGGCGACAGCGGTGACCTGGTGGTTGATGACCAGGATGCGGTAGTCGCGCCCGGTAATGAAGCTCTCGACGATCACTTCTTTGGAAAATTCGCGCGCCGCCTCGTAGGCAGCCTCGGCTGTCTTGAGGTCGCGGACATCGACGGTGATCCCCTTGCCGTGGTTGGCATCGAGGGGCTTGAGCACGACCGGGAAGCCGCCGATGTCGTCGATTGCCGCTTCGAGGTCAAGCAGCCGCCGCACTGTCGTACCCTTCGGGACCGGGATACCCATCGAATCGAGCAGGTTTTTGGTCGCGGTCTTGTCGGAGGCAAGCTCAGTGGCGATGATGCTGGTGTTGGTCGTGGTCGTCGCCTGGATGCGCTTCTGGTGGATGCCGTAGCCCAGTTGCACCAGGGATTTTTCTGAAAGGCGAATGTGCGGGATGCCCCGATTTTGTGCTTCTTCGACGATGGCACTGGTGGAAGGACCGAAGCGGACTTCCTCGCGGATCTCGCGAAGCTCTTGAATGTCTTGATCCAGTTCTGTGTATTCTTCTTCGAGCGAGAGCGCTCGGGCAATGCGCACAGCGGCCCGCGCCGCGTAGCGACCGGCCGCTTCTTCTACGTAGGAGAACACCACGTTGTAGACGCCCAGGGCGTGGGTGCCGCGCGTGCGTCCGAAGGCGACATCCATGCCAGCCATCGTCTGCAGTTCGAGGGCGATGTGCTCGATGACATGACCCATCCAGGTGCCTTCGACGACGCGCTCCAGAAAAGCGCCGTCGCGTCCTTCAGAGCAACCGTGTTGCATCAAGCTCGGCATCAGCGCGAGCAGCCGGTCATGAAAACCGGGAATTAGATTCGTGGGCTTTTCTTCGAGGTCTTCGAGGTCCAGCTGCATGACGATCAGCTTGTGACGCCGAATGCTCCAGTAGTTCGGACCTCTTAAAGCCCGGATTTGTAAAATTCTCATAAACCTGACGAGCACCCAGGGTGCTAGGGCGAATGGCTACCGAAAACCAGCATAGCGCTTCTCACTGCGCCATCGGGAAACCGGACTGTGTATCGGGTGCAGTAAGCACGATCGTAAAGGACATGTTACATGTGATAGGTGTCCGGAGGATACGTAAAAGAGGACCTAATGGCTTACACACTACCGCCCCTGCCTTACGACGAGAGTGCGCTCGCGCCCTACATTTCTGCCGAGACACTGAGCTTCCACTACGGTAAGCACCACAAAGGCTACGTCGATAACCTCAACAAGTTGGTAGCCGGTACAGAAGCCGAGCAACTGCCGCTCGAAGAGCTGATTAAGAGTGTTCACGGTCAACCCGACAAGGCCAGTATCTTTAACAACGCAGCCCAGATCTGGAACCACACCTTCTACTGGAACAGCCTCAAGCCGGGTGGCGGCGGTGAACCGACCGGTACCCTGGCCGAGATGATCAAGGATTCTTTCGGCAGCTACGAAGAGTTCAAAAAGCAGATAGTCCAGGCAGGCACCACCCAGTTCGGCAGCGGTTACGCCTGGCTGGTGCAGGACGGCGACAAGCTGATGGTCACCAAGACCCCGAACGCCGAGACGCCCCTGACCGACCCGACCAAGGTGCCCTTGCTCACCTTCGATGTCTGGGAGCACGCTTACTACATCGACTATCAAAACCGGCGTCCTGACTACGAAAACGCCGTAGTCGACAACCTGTTCAACTGGGAATTTGCCGAGAAGAACCTCGTCAGCTAACCGAGTCTGAGTCGATTCTCTCAAGCCTGGGCTCACCCCCAGGCTTTTTTGGGCTTATCGCTGTTTTCGAGTAGGCTCTTAATGCCGCCAGAGGGACGCCCGATGTCTTCAACTTTTTCCCGAATCGCCCGCGTCTATCACCAGCCGCTCCCCGACTTGCTCTACGAGGCGCAGTCGGTACACCGCGAACACCACGACCCGTGCGCGGTTCAACTGTGTACCCTCAGCAACATCAAAAGCGGCCTCTGCCCGGAAGACTGCGGCTACTGCTCTCAGAGCGTTCACAACAAAACAGGTCTGGTCCCGGAGCCGCTGAGCGCCTTTGAAACGGTGCTTACCGAGGCCCGTGCAGCACGGGCGGGTGGCTCGACACGTTTTTGCATGGGTGCGGCCTGGCGAGAGGTCAAAGATGGCCCTGAATTTGAGCGGGTGCTCGAAATGGTCAGGGCCGTGGCGGACCTCGATCTTGAAGTCTGCTGCACCCTCGGCATGCTCAAAAGTCATCAAGCGCAGCGCCTGAAAGCAGCGGGGCTCACCGCCTACAACCACAATCTCGATACTTCGCCCGGTTACTATCCTCAGGTCACGACCACGCGCACCTATCAAGACCGCCTCGATACGATCCGCACGGTCGCAGCAGCCGGGATCTCGGTCTGCTGCGGCGGCATTGTCGGCATGGGTGAATCGGTCGTGGACCGGCTCGAACTCTTAGAAGTGCTCTTGTCGCTCTCCCCGACGCCAGAGTCGATTCCAATCAACTGCCTGGTACCGGTCGCGGGCACCCCACTTTCTGACTCGCAGCCGGTCGAACCGATCGAACTGGTTCGCCTGGTAGCCACTACCCGCATCCTCTTTCCAGAAGCGATGGTTCGCCTATCGGCAGGCCGCTTGCAGATGAGCGACGAACTGCAGGCCCTCTGCTTTGTAGCTGGAGCCAATTCGATTTTTACTGGGGCTATGCTGCTCACCACACCCAACCCAGGACAATCGAGCGACGCCCGATTGCTTGCCAGGTTGGGTATGGAGCCGGTCAGTGGAGTCTAGGCCAGGCCGCCGGCCGGAATCACACCGGCAGTCGCTTCTGGTTCGTCTCCCGATCGCATGTAGTTGAGGGCCTGCGCATCGCGCAAAACGTAGAACTCGCCCTGCTCGGCCAGGTTGTCTACCGAGAGGAGCACATCGTGGCCGCGGCTGAACAAGTTGAAGAAGCCGCCGGGTTGTGGGTCGCCGCCGTAATTCACTTTGACCAGCACGGGTTTGCCGCTTACCAGGTCGCAGTAGACTTCTTCGATGGTGCCGAACTGCTCACCACCCGGCTCGTAGAGGCGGTGTCCTTTGATGGCGGTCACCTTGCCGGTCGAATCGACACTGTTGGTCGTCACGCGTTTACCGCCCCAGTCGCCGGTATTGTTGGCGAACTGCCCGCCCGGGAGCCCGCTGCCGCCGCCCACCTGATCTTTGATGCCGGCACCCAGGCCCTCGGCGTAGCCGGTCGGCGGGGCGAGGATACCTTCAAGGAAACCCTGGCCGTCACCGGGCACAACCCTGCCCTGCATCTCAGTTTCTGACTTTGGGAGGTCTAAGAAGAAGCGGTTGTCGCGGCCGGTCAGCTTGCTTGCTGGAACCAGGAAGTCTTTACCGCCAAAATTCAAGAATCCGCCGCCGAGGTTGGCGCGCAGGTAGATATCGTTGTTGTCGTTGATGTTGATGTAGACTTTATCGACGCTGCCGAGTTTCTCGTCGTCGGCATTGATAATCGTCTGGCCGTCGAAGCGATCGCCAATCGTTTTGTCGCCGTATTTTTCATCGCCTGCATTCACAAACAGCATCGCAAGTTCCTCTCATTTCCACGTTCGCTGACCGCCGGTTGCGTCCAGTCAGCGATGGTTGGGTATGTCTTTGTTGTTAGGATACTGATTTGCAGATCCCTCAAAACTCCCCCCCAGGGCAGACTTTGAATCGTTGCTAGAGTAGAGGGGGATTCTAGAGTAGGTCGGGGGCGAAAATTCAAAGCACAATCAAGCCCGGACGGCTTGCCGTCTGGTGGTCTATCGTTCGCACGGTGCTCGGGTTGCTGTTTGGGAGGCCGCTCATCGGCGTGCGGGCCATTCCGCGCCTCACAAACGGGCAGGTCGTGCTGGTGCAGCCCCGGCGCGGCGGCTGGGTCTTACCGGGCGGACTGATGGACCTGGGTGAGAAGATTCGGGTAAGTCTTGAGCGCGAGATCCTCGAAGAATGCGGGCTCAAGGTGGTGCGCTTTGGCCGTTTGAGCGGCATCTACTCGGCTCCTGAGCGCGATGAGCGTTTTCACTGCATCTGCGTCGTCATGGAAGTCTTTGTGCAGGGAGAACCGCGACCCATAGACACCATTGAAATTTTGGCGGCGGCGGCCTTCGATATCGACAAGTTGCCGGAGACCCTGGAGGTCGATTGCCGCGTGCATCTCGCCGATTACCTGGCCGGGGAAGTAGTCGTCGATTAGAGCGACTTGAGCAAACACAAACAGCGCTCGATAGCGGCCAGGTTTGCCTGCACCCGCTTCAGGTAGACGAGTCCCAGCAGGTGAAATGCCGGTACGATAGCGCCCATCCAGGTGTGTGCCGGGGCAATATAACCCCAGGCAATGGCGACGACGAGCCAGGCGATCAGTGACTTGAGGCAATTGTGCCGGGCGTTGCGGTTGTGTCCGGCCTGAACGCGAATTTGTTCGAGACAGACGCAGACTTCCGGCCGGGTCAAAGAACGGGAGACAAAATGAACGAAACGCGTCTGGGCGTTGATCGAGCGTTCGGGCAGGCCGGCACTCTGCATCTCGCGGGTAATCGCTTTGTAGCGGCTGGTCAGGCTGAGGAGCAACATGGATTTGGTTTTCAGGCGGCGTTGAGTTCAGCATTCCCAAGAATCGGCCTGGAGTTGTCCTGTCCTATCTGGCACTTTGACTAGGATGGAGAAAGTTCACACTTCAGAGCTGATGTCTCGCCTCTTTTTGTTGACGGCGGCGCTCCTGGCAGGGCTCGCGGTTGCCGCCGGTGCCTTTGCAAGCCACGCTCTGCGCTCGCAGCTGAGCGAGCGTTCCCTCCAGATTTTCGAGACCGCCGCCCGCTACCAGATGTATCACGCCCTCGCGCTTGCCCTCGTCGCGCTCTGGCTCGAAGGGACGAAGACGGGTAGTGAAAAGATTTTGCGGCTGACGGGTTATGCCTTTATCGTCGGAACCGTTCTTTTTTCCGGCAGTCTCTACGGATTGAGTGTGAGCGGCATCTCCTGGCTGGGGGCGATTACGCCCCTCGGTGGGGCTGCTTACCTCTGTGGGTGGTTCTGTTTTGCCCTTTTTGCCTGGAGTCGTCAATAAATTATGTGCCGCCTGCTCGGTTATCTCGGTGCCCCCGTCAAACTCGACTACCTGCTCACCGCTCCTGAGAACTCGCTCTTCATCCAGAGCTATCAGCCGCGCGAGATGACCTCGGGGCTGCTCAACGCCGACGGATTCGGATTCGGCTGGTACGACCGCGACCGCGATACCCGGCCGTTTACCTACCGCAGCACCCAGCCCATCTGGAGTGAAGCCAACTTTGCGTCCCTCGGTCGTTACATCAAGTCGCACTGCATCCTGGCCAGTGTGCGTTCGGCTACCCCCGGTCAGGCGGTGGACATCAGCAACTGCCAGCCTTTTCACTTCGAGTCGCTTCTCGCCCACCACAACGGCTTCATCGATAATTTCCGCTCCACGCTCTATCGCCCGATCCGCGACAGCCTGGAGGACCCTTACTACCGGATGATCGACGGCAGCACCGATTCAGAGCACATCTTCGCCTACGTGCTCAATACCTGGGACCGTCAGGGCGGCACCCTTGAAGCGGCACTGGCAACTTCAATCGAGACCCTGGCCGGCTGGGCTTATAAAGAAAGCGTCTCCATTTCAATCAACATGCTCCTCAGCGATGGCGAACGCCTGATCGCTTCGCGCTTCTCGAACCGCTCCTCGGTGCCGACCCTTTACTGGCTTCGGGACAACCCATTTTTTCCGGGAGCAGTCGTGGTCGCTTCTGAGCGACTATTTGAAGCTGCTTGGGTTTCTTTGCCGCCCAGCAGCATTTTGACCGTCGGAACCGACCTCGATGTCAAGGTACAGCAGCTCGCCATCTAAACCCGGATGACGTTTTGGTTGAGACGGTGCGAGACTGGAACGTAGAGCCGAGCGTAGCCCAATGGCAGAGGCAAAGGACTTAAAATCCTTCTAGTGTGAGTTCGAGTCTCACCGCTCGGATTCTTGAAATCTTCTTGCTGTCTACTCCACGCTTTCTACAGGTCGTGCCGGGAAAGCCATGCGTCCAGGTCCGGTGTTCCTGCGAAGTCGAGCAGGCTTTCACCCAGTTCTTCAAGTTCGCCCACTGACAGACGTTCTAGCCTTTGCCGGGTCGCCTCGCTCAATTCACCTACACGACGGCCTAACTGGCGAAGGACGATAGTCAATGCTTCCTGCTGCCGACCTTCTTGCCGACCTTCTTGCCGACCTCCTTGCCGACCTTCTTGCCGACCTTCCTGGCGGCCTGCTTCTAGACCTTCCTGACGGCCTGCTTCCAGCCAACTAGTGACGATTTGCACAACCTGCTCCCGTTCAGTTGGTGCAATCCTAGCAAGCTCCTCAGCAAAGCGAAGCTCCTCTTCCCGCGTCAAGCGCAAGTACGTGTCCACGAACCCCGAGATGAGCCGCATGCGCGCACGGTCCAGCTTCAGGCTCGCCACCAACCGCAGACACTCCAGTTTCACCCGGGCACGCTCAGCGGGGGTCATGTTCATCTTCGCCATCAATGCCCCGGCCACCGGGTTGGGCTGCTGCAGGTAGTCGCGCCAGGGCAGGCGATTGAGCTGGATCACCCGGTAGTGAAACTCCAGCACCGTAAAACCTACCAGTTCGACGCGGTGGGAAGCTGGTTGTGCCCGTAGCGGCGTATCGAAGGAGAAGACGGCGATCGGGTAGATCGGCAGTTGGTGCTTCTCGTAGAGCCGGGCAAAGTAGCGGAACATCCGGTAGCTGAAGTGAGACTGGGCCTCGGATTGGTTTTCAACGTGCACCAGAAAATAGGAATCTTGCTGCTGGAGACGTGCCTTGACGACCAAGTCTGCCTCGAACTGCTCCCCGGCAGTCACATCGCTAAATAGCTCCTTATCAAGGAATGTCAGGGAACTGCGGTCGAGCAGAGTACCAAGGTCCGGGAAGAACAGGTCGATAAACTCGACAAAGAACGTGCTGAGCAGTTCCTTGAATAGCCGGTCATGATCGATGGGCATGCACTTCCTTCCTCCTGACCGTACTGATGCACTAACCGCTCAAATCAAACGTGGGAGCTATTTTGATACGTAGTAGAGCACACCGCTGTAGTCGTCGCTGAAGAGAAAACCGTTGCCGAAGCGCAGGATGTCAGCAGGGCGCCCGTAGACGGTTTTGCCTTGCAGGAAGCCTTCGATAAAAGTTTGCGGTGCTTCTCCCTCGCGCACCTGGACGATTGTGTAGCCGTTGCCGATGCGGCGGTTGCCCGAGCCGTGGAGGGCGACTAAGAAAGATTTTTGCAGCGTAGGGTCCTGGTTGCTGTCGAAGTATTCGAGTCCGAGCGGGGCACTGTGGGCGGCGAAGGTGTTGTCGGCGGCGGGAACCGTTGCACAGTCGAATTTTTTGCCCGCCGGGTTGTACTTCGAGTCGTAATCGACCCCAGAGCGGGAGACGTAGCAGTAGGGCCAGCCATAGTGGGCGCCGTCTTTGAGGCTGAGCAGTGTGTCGTCGGGTAGGCCGTCTCCCAGGTGGTCGGCACCCATGTTGGTCGCAAACAGGTCAGAACCGACCCACTTCAGCCCGACAGCGTTGCGCAACCCCCGAGCCCAGGTGCGCTGATTCTTGCCGTCCGGGTCCATCGTGAGCACCGTGGCCCGGACCGCTTCTTTTTCAACACAGGCGTTGCAACTGCTGCCCACCGAGACATAGATTTTGCCGTCCGGCCCGACTGCGACCGTGCGCGTCAGGTGCCAGCCACCGTATTTGTAGCTCAGACCATAGGCTGGGAAAGTGGCCAGTACCTGGGGTGCTGAATTGGGGGCATTCTCCCCGGCCCGATAACGGTAGCGGACCAACCGGTCCGTCAGAGCCAGGTAGAGCCACTGCTCACCACCGGGCGCGGTGTAGAAGGCCAGGTTGTTGGGATTGTGTAGCTTGTCAAGGTAGGTCGTCTGTCGCCGGAAGCGACCGGTAGCCGGGTCAAATTTGTCCAGGATATAGACTTTGCCCTTGCGGTTGTCCGACAGGTTGTACATATCGGTGACGAAGAGCCGCCCGTCAGGACTATTGGTGAGGAAGCGCAGGCGCTTGAAACCTTCCGCCGCGACTTTAAGGGAGTAATTCGGAGGCAGACTGAGGTTGAAAGTCTTGCCGGTCGCCAGTTTTACCGGGTGGGGCTTGAGGGGGACGGCGGTTGCGCCCTGGGACTGAAGCCAGGTGAGGAGCAGGAGAATGGGAAGAAACTTTTTCATGA
Source organism: Gloeobacteraceae cyanobacterium SOY_34_metabat_159 (assembly GCA_031399965.1). Taxonomy (GTDB): domain Bacteria; phylum Cyanobacteriota; class Cyanobacteriia; order Gloeobacterales; family Gloeobacteraceae; genus JANNPH01. Next base: position 19,201 of record JANNPH010000168.1, read on the forward strand.
TGCCCATGCAATCAAAAGCAGCGTCGTGGTGAGTCCAGGCTAGCCAATACCGATGTGCAGACTGCGCTAAAGCACGCGCCGCGCACCGGGGATCAACAGTAGCAAACTGGCAATCGCAACGCAGCCGAGGGAGGCGACGCTTCCCGCTACAGCGAATTTGACCAGGGGCGGGGCGCTCCAGGGATGTAGTAGAAGGCTTACCCCGACCAGCACCGGGGGATGGACGATATAGACCCCGTAGGCGCGTTCGGACAGCCATTTTCCCAGAGGACTCGGTTGGTTGGCCCGTAGCCGGAACTGCCACAACAAACCGAGGATGATTCCCCAGGCCACCAGGGGCTCCCAAAAGGCGTAAATCAATGCCAGGGAGTTTACCCCCCCGCGACCCTGATCGATGTCGCCGCTAAGCAGAATGACAAAGGGAAATCCCACCAGGGCAATGGCCATCACGACGAGCCAGGGTTTCGCCTGTGCCGAGCCCACCTGCTCAAGCCACCGGCCGGGCCAGGCCAGGCAGCCCGCCACGAACAGGAAAATATAAGAAGCGAAGTAGCCGATTTGCAATCCTACCAGTGCTTGACCGACAGGCAGTACCAGACGAATCAAAAAAGCAGCAGCCCCGACTCCAAGCGCTGCGATCAGCAGAGCAGTTTGGCTGGGAAATGATTTTGGCAAACTGGCTCCAAACTTGAGTGACCGCCAGAGCCAGTATCCGGCGGCAAAGATGAGTAGCGCCTCAGCAAACCAGAGCGGCCCGATATTGAAATAGGCACGCGACCAGAGACGCAGGAGGTTATCAGTAAAAGGGGTACCGTCGTCCTCCGTCTGTGCCAGGGCGATGGTAATAGGACCAATCACATATCCGTAGATGAGAATCGGGATTCCCAGTCGGATTAGCCGGTCTTTTAGAAATTGGACACTGCCTTTGCGGTCAAAGGCAGGCGGCGTAAAGTAGCCCGCCAACAAAAAGAAGAACCCCATGAAAAAGGCCTGATTGATACTGCAAAAGAGAGTCAGGGGAAGACTGGAGGCCTCCTCAGTCTCTCGCCAGTACCAACCGCCTGCCGCTCCGTAAGTGATGGCGGCATGGTGAAAAATGACCAGCACCGTCAGCACAATGCGCAGATGGTCGATGAAGTGGGTGCGGGCTTTATTCATGCGCTCACTGCCGTCGTACCGGTATTGTACGCAAGGGAGCAAGGGGTGACTGTAGCTCTCGCTCTAAAGCACGCGCCGGGCACCGGGAATCGACAGCAATGCACTGGCAATGGCAACGCAACCAACACAGGCGGCGCTCCCGGCAACGACAAATTTGATCAGGGGCGGGGCGCTCCAGGGGTGCAGTAGAAGGCTGATACCCACTAAGACCGGGGGATGGATGATGAAGACCGTGTAGGCACGTTCAGCCAGCCATTTTCCCAGGAGACTTGGTTGGTCGGCCCGTAGCCGGAACTGCCACAAAAGTCCGAGGATGATTCCCCAGGCGACTAACGGCTCCCAGAAAGCATAGATCAACGCCATCAGGTTCCGTCCTCCCCTGGCCCCGTCGATACCGCCATTGAGCAGGATGGCAAGGGGTACGACCGGCAACGCAAACAGCATCACGATGAGCCAGCGTTTTGCCTGGGCTGGGTTCACCTGCTCAAGCCACTGACCCTGCCAGGCAAGACAGCCCACCACAAAAAGAAAGATATAGGAAGCGAAGTAGCCAATCTGTAATCCAAGCAGATCCTGACCGAGGGGGACTACCAGCCGGATGCAAAAAGCGGCGGCACCGACTCCGAGGGCCGCGAGCAGTAGAGCAATCTGGCTGGGAAATTTTACAGGGCTCGTCTTGAATTCGAGTGACCGCCAGAGCCAATATCCGGCGGCGAAGATGAGGAGAGCCTCAGCAAACCAGAGCGGCCCGATACCGAAATAGGCCTGCGACCAGAGGGACCACAGGTTGTCTAGAAAGGCTGTGCCCTCCGTCTGCGTCTGTGCCAGGGCAACGGTCATCGGCCCAATCACAAACCCGTAGAAGAGAAGTGGGATACCCAGCCGGACTGCCCGGTCTGCAAAAAATTGCGCACCTCCCTTGCGGTCGAAGGCCGGGGGCGTAAAGTAACCGGCCAGCAAAAAAAAGAACCCCATGAAAAAGGCCTGGTTCACTGTGCCAAACAGGATGAGGGGCAGGCTGGGAGCCTCCACCGCTCGCCAGTACCAGCCTCCCACGGCTCCATAGGTGTTCGCGGCATGGTGAAAAACGACCAGTACCGTCAGCACAATGCGCAGGTGGTCAATGAAATAATTGCGAGCCTTATTCATACGCTCACTACAGGGGGGGGGTACCACGTAGTGTGCCCAAAAGCGCAAGTTAAGATTGCTCGCCCTTCAATGAGCCCCGACACCATTCAGCAAAAGCCGGACCATTGCTGGTACCCACCAGAGCGCCTGCCGGTGCCTATGGTCGGCATGTACCGAGGTCTCAAGGTGGCGGTGCAAGCTTCTGGGGCAACCATCTTGAGAGATTACAGATCAGTTAGCGTTTGCTCTCGGCGGCGTATTTCTTCAGCAACTGAGCGCGATTCTTGCGCAGATCCTGGCGGCTGCGCTCGGTCGGGTAGGCCAGCTTGTCGCCTTTGATGCCGCTCCAGAGCACCTGGTTGAAGGCATCCGGGTCGAGCTTGTCCTCGGCTGAGAAGTTGAAGCCACGGGTCGCACTCGCCCACCATTTGCCGTCGTGCAGGTCGCGCGTGGCAGCCGTTCGTGCTGCAGCAGTCGCGCATTCCGGCACGAGGTCGGGGCTGACCGGGGGCGCGCAGAGGTTGCCCGGAATGACGGCTGTGTAGGTGGAGAAGTTGGGCGTGCGGGTAAACACCTCTACCATCGGTCGGGCGTTGGCGTCGAACATGCCCAGGTGGTCGATGCCGAGCAGGTCCTCGATCGTGCGCACGACGTTGACGGTGTTGTAGTTGGTGCTCACTACCGCGCCGCGCCGGGTGTAGGGGGAGATGACGTAGGCAGGCGAACGGTGGGCATCGACGTGGTCGGGGCCATTTTGGGCGTCGTCCTCGATCACGACGATTGCCGTTTCGCGCCAGTAGTTGGACTTCGAGACGGTCTCGACCAGTTTGCCCAGGGCGTAGTCGTTGTCGGCCATCTGTAGAGCAGCCGTGTTGAGCCCGGCCACCGCCTGGCCAAAATCTCCGAAGTGGTCGTGGGGCAGCTTCACCAGCATCAGGTTGGGCAGGTTGTTGTTGGTGACGTACTGGTCAAATTCGCGCTTCCATTCTTCGTAGAGGTAAATGTCGGGCACCTTCATGTCGTAGCCGCGGAAGTAAAGGTCGCTGCGCTCAAGCAGTGTCGCCTTGCTTTGCGGTCCCTGGGGGATGTTCGAGGCGAAGGGCGTGCGGGTAATCGGGATGTAGAAAGGATTATTCGGGTCCGGTAGAGTCGGGTCGCCCGGAGTGCTGTAGAAGAGCAAATCGACGTAGTAGCCGTAGTTGCGCACGGTCTTGCCGGCCCTGAGCGCCGCGTCCCACAAGAAGCCGCCGGTGACGCCCGCTGTCAGGTTCCCGTCGCCTTCTGGGGCGCTCAGATCTTTCGGACCCGGCAGGATAGCCGAGCTACCGGAGGGATCTAAGAGGCCCGTCACCCGCGAATTGAAGGGGGTGGGGTTGGGCGAGATTTCGGGAAGCGCGTTGTTGATGTTGCGGTTGGGGCCTTCGTAGTCGTAGGTAAGACCGCTAAACCCGGCGTTGCCGTAGAGGACAGAGTGGGTCTTCTCGGTGTAGTCGGTGGTGCGGGCATAGGTAGACCAGTTCCAGCCGACGCCGCTCGCCTCGCCGCTGACGTAGAAGTTGTCGAGGGTGACGAAGTCAAGGGCGAGCTTGTGGTGGTTGGGGCTAATCGGCTCGGGGAACAGAGTCAGGGTCGGGTCGCCGTTGCCGACCGGCAGGTCGCCCAGCACCTGGTCGTAGGTGCGGTTTTCTTTGATGACGTAGATGACGTGCTTAATCTTGGTGCGCAGGAACGTCATCAGCGGGTAGCGTGCCGGATTGTTGAAGCCGTTGTTGGTGTCTACCTGGGCACTCAGGCTTTGCAGGGTCTGGCGATTGGGCACCGGGACGACGGAGATGCCGCCTTTTTGAAGGGCGTAGATGTACTGGCTTTGAAAAGTGGTGTTGGTGGCGGCACCGGCAGCGGTGGTGCGGCTCGCGGCCGGGTTTGGACCGGAATTGCCCTTGGCGTTGACGATGTAGAGCCTGGTGCCGTCCGGGCTGACGCTGACGGAGTTAGGGTACCAGCCAGTCGGGATGCGGCCGAGCACTGCTCCGGTAAGCACGTTGACGACCGCTACGGCGTTCTCGCCGCCCAGGGTGACGTAGAGGGTGCGGCCATCGGGGCTGAAAGCGAGGGAGTTGGGGTTGGAGCCTTTGTACTTGTAGCCGGGACGGGCAAGGGAAATGGTCCGCTCGACGTTGTTGGTGACGGGGTCAATCACCGTCACGCTGTCGCTGTTGCCGTTGGCGACGTAGAGGCGCTGTTGGCCTGGGGAGAAAATCAGTTTATTGGGCTGGCTGCCGACTGTGATCCGGGTAACGGCCCGGCTTTGCAGGTCCACCGCCAGTACTTCGTCGTCGCGCTGGCTGGTGACGAAGACTTTGCGTCCCTGGCCGGTGAGGTCGCTGTAGACGGCTGTATCGAACGGGAATTCGCCGGTGGCCTCGGTACTGCCCGGTACGAAGAACCTGACCTCGTCGAGAACCGCACGCGTTGCGGTATCGATAATTGAAATCGAGTCATTCTCAAAGTTGGCTGCCACCAGGGTCTTGCCGTCTTTGCTGACGTCAAGACCAGCTACCACGCCACCGGTCACGACGGGCACGCCACCGACCGTGGCGCTCGCAAGCGGGGTGTCCTTCAAAAGACCGCCGTTGTAACTGGGGAAAGGGGCGGTCTGGTTGGAGTTATGCCCGAGCAGGACGAAGGGCGCATCCGGTACGAACTGGGTACCGTCGGTCTTATAGACCAGGATGCGGTCGTCGATGCCGCCCGAGACGTAGAAACGGCTTCCCTGCGGGGACCAGACCAGGCCATTGAAGGTATCGGGGACACTGATTTGCTGCTTTTTGGTCAGGCTGCCGGTCGCGGCATCGACATCGAAAACAAATACCCATTCCGAGTAGACGCTCTGGCGAGCTGTTTGTCCGGTCACCGGGTCAATCACCGGGAAGTTAAAAGCCTGGCCGGTCGTTTCGTCCCGAAAGCCGTAGTTGAAACCGCTGGTCAGCACCAATAAGGTCTTGCCGTCCGGGCTGAAGGCCGTCTTCACAGCACCGTTGGCGTCGGCCTTGCCGTCTGAGCGCAGCCCGGTGCTGAGGGGCGAGTAAGTCGAGCCGGGAGCCGCAGCCGGGGTGATCACCTGGCCAGTCGGTAGCAAGCTTGCCCCGTTCCCCAGATCTCCCACCGGCTCGGTCGTCTGGGCGTTCGCGGCAGTAGTCTGCAAACCGAGAGAAATGGCCAACGTCAGGCTGAGCAATGCTTTAGTGTTTCTCGAATGCAACATGAATAGCCCCGGCCGACAGAATAGAGGTGATTGTATTGAGTCCGAGTGACAATCTCGTGAGTGAAGGTTAAGGGCAGTTCATTGTCTGATTAATAACTGGAGAAGAGGACCGATGGAAGCAGCAAATATGTGCAGTGCCAGGGAGTGTAGGGGCTTATGACTGACCGTCGCTACGATGTCGTACTTTACGGAGCAACCGGCTTCGTCGGCAAACAAACAGTCCGGTACTTCAATCAGCACACTCGACCCGGTGAGGTTCGTTGGGCAATCGCGGGCCGCAATCGACAAAAACTCGAATCACTCAAAGCTGAGCTTGGCATCAATGTCGATATCCTGGTCGCTGACAGCACAGACCAGCCTGCTCTCGATGCCATTGCCGCCCAGACCCGCGTCATCTTGAACACAGCTGGGCCTTTTGCCCTCTACGGAGATGCCATCGTCGCTGCTTGCGTCCGGTCGCAGACTCACTACGTCGATATCACGGGCGAGACTCCCTGGGTCAAACAATTGATCGACCGCCATCACGAGCAGGCCGCGTCGGACGGGACGCGCATCATTCCTTGCTGTGGGTTCGATTCGGTGCCATCGGACCTGGGGAGTTACCTGATGGTTCGCTACTTGCAACGCGAATTGGGAGTCTCCTGCCGATCCGTGAAAGCCTATTTTCAGATGCAGGGCGGCTTGAACGGCGGCACCCTCGCGTCTGGACTTAACTTATATGACTCCGGACAAGCGACCCAGGTGAGTAATCCTTTTCTACTTGACCCGCCGGGTGAACATTCCAGTGCCGAATTAGAGCGCAATCGGGACCCGGCAGGACCCGAGTATGACGCCGATGTACAAACCTGGGTTGGACTGTTCTTTATGAGCCTGGTGAATACCCGCATCGTGCGCCGCAGCCGTGCTCTTTATGACCAGTGGCAGGAGCCTTACGGTCCGCAATTCACCTACCAGGAATATCTCAAGTTCGATGGACCGACGGCCTGGCTACAGGCGGCGGGTGTCACCGCCGGTACAGTCCTGTTTGCCGGAGTCATGCAACAAGTCCCGCTGCGGCCATTGCTGCAGTCTCTACTTCCCAATCCCGGTAGTGGCCCCTCTGAGCAGACGATGAACGAGGGCTGGTTCCGCTGTGAATTGCTGGCAATCGCTGATGACGGTCGCCGGGTCAAGGGGCTGATCAGCGATCAAGGCGATCCGGGCAACCGCGCCACGGTCAAATTTCTGTGCGAGTCGGCTTTGAGCCTGGTCTTGAACGCTGACGCGTTACCGGGAGGGCAACAGCGAGGCGGTGTCCTCACACCTGCGACCGCTCTAGCAGACGTGCTGGCAGAACGGCTACGCAACGCAGGGATGACCCTTAAAGTCGGTGTTGAATAGACTGAACCTGCCGTACATCATGCCTGATTCAGTTTGCGCTGTCGCTGCACCACCACGATGAAAGTACCGGCGAGCAGCAGGATTCCTGGTAGAGGCGAGGGCTCGGGTACTGCCGCCACCGTGAAAGTTACAGATTTTGTGATGGTGATAGACCCGTTCACTGGAACAGGGGTGCCAACAGAACCGCCTAGAAAAGTAGAGAAAGACAGGGTATAGGTGCCAAAACCGAGAAACGCAAAATTAGTTCCAAAAGTCGGTGTAATCTGAGCGGCAGACCCGGGAGTTGTGTAGTTAGAGAAGAAACCGAGATTGGGGCTCGCGTTGAGGTCAATAACAGAACCTCCCTGAGCCGGAGAGATCACTGCACTGGTCGCGACGAAAAGTCTTGGTAGCGGAGAACTGAAGGGAGGAGGGTCACCCGGCTCTGGAAACAAGTTGTACTGAAAATTGCCCGTGACCAGCGGCCCAAAAACCAGGGGTTGATTTGTGATAAAGGTTGCGCCATCGGAGACGCCCAGTTGGATGTTGTCTGAAGACAGGCTGAGTGTGGCTGCGTTGGCCCGCGCTGTAAGGACGGCTATTGATAACGCCACGGCGAACGTGAACCTAGATGTAAGCATTGACTTCCTCCATAGGTTATTCCTGAAATTAAGCAGGGTTGATTTGTTGCACTATTCAATTTGCAAAAGACGACTGCGCGCGCAGATGCTACCACAGTCGGAGGTGGCTTTTGAGTTAAGTTCAATGAGTGGCAGGGCGGCTGAATTTTTTTTGATACTGATATTCGACCGAAGCGCTCAGGTCTTGCAGTTCGCGGGTTCCAGGAAGGCGGAGGTAACCGAGGTGTTCGTAGACACCGTGGGCCGTTTCAAAGCGCGTATCGGTCCAAAGACAAATCTGTAGAGCACCGCGTTGTTGTGCCTCAGCCTCGGCAAGCTCGATCAGTCGGCGTCCCAGCCCGAGGCCGCGCACGGTCGCTGCGACGTAAAGCTTCTTCAACTCGACTGTGGCCGGTTCAGCAGCCGGTATGAGGGCGACGCAACCGACCAACTGCCCCTCGCGTTCGGCTACCCAGAACTTGCCTCGCACCTGAGCAACCCAGGTACCAGGCTCGACAAGTTCGGGTACTTCGTCGAGAGCGAGTACGCAGCCGGGGTATTCGCTATAAGCAGTGCCGATGAGGGCCAGGAGCGCTCCACTGTCGGTATTGATGACGGGACGAAAGCGAAAAGTGTCCATTCCTGAAATGCTTGACCCTCCCAGCAATCGCAACCCAGCTTAGACACAACTGCTGCGATCGGCCAAGTATGGTGAGAACAATCCCGCCCGGAGCTTCTTGTATGACAGCGAGCCAGTTGCCCATCAAGCGTTTGACTCTCTATAAGCACGGTGTCAGCTTCGTTGAGCGCGAGGGCGAGATCCAGGCACACCAGGTCCAGCTAGTCTTTCGCCGCTATGAAATGAATGACGCCCTGAAAAGTCTGCTCGTCATCGATAGATCCGGTGGTGCGGTACACGGCATTCATTACGAGACGCCCACCGGAGCGTCCGCAGGCCGCATCCAACTCTCCCCCGACCACAGCCTGCTCGATTTATTGCGCAACCTGCGCGGCAGACAGGTGCGCCTCTCGCTCGGCGAGAACACCACAGCTCAGACCCTGAGCGGCATTCTGGTCGGTGTCGAAGTGGACCCCGAACAGCCCCTCGTGCGCTCGATGCTCACTTTGCTGGAGGCAGGAGAAAATAGCCGCGTGAACGCGATTGCCCTGACGCGCCTCAGTGCGGTCGAACTGCTCGAAGGGCGGGCGGCCGAGGACCTGCTCTACTTTCTCGATAGCAGCCGCAACGACGAAGGGCACCGCACCGTGACTTTGCAACTGGACGGCGAAGATCATTTCCTCACTGTCAGTTACCTGATCCCGAGTCCTGCCTGGCGAGTGACCTACCGTCTGGTTGCCGAGCGCACGGCCGGAGCGGAGGGAGGCGAGTTGCTGCTGCAGGGCTGGGGACTGTTTGACAATCATCTTGAAGAAGACCTCGAAGCGGTCCAGGTCAAGCTCGTCGCCGGTCAACCGATTTCATTTGTCTACGACCTTGCAACCTCCGAAATTCCGCCCCGGCCGATTGTTCAGGAAGAGTCGCGGGTAGCACCCGGCCCAGTTGAGTTCGAAGGCCTGACCGTCGCCGGCGGTGGTGGGATGCCGCCCTCCGGCAGACCTCAGCCCGTGATGGCCTTTGCAGCCGCTGCTCCGATGGGCATCTCGCGGGCGTCAGCCGAATTAAAGCCGCTTGCTGTAGGAAAAGTCCTGGGCGAGCTCTTTCAGTACGAAGTCAGCGTACCGGTCACGGTCAAACGCGGTGAGAGTGCCCTGGTGCCGATTTTGAGCAAGACCATTTCTTACAGACGGGCACTGCTCTACAACGGTCTGAAGCTCCCCACGCACCCGGTTGCGGCTCTCGAATTCACCAACGCTACGGGGCTGGTACTGGAGCGAGGACCGGTGACACTGATTGAAGATGGCGAGTATCGGGGTGAGGCCGTCGTGCCCTTCACTCCCGACAGCGCCAACCTGTACCTGGCTTACGCCGTGGAGCTGGGGATTAAAGTCACTGAGCAGCAATCGACCACGAGAGAGACAGTGGGACTGAGCATCCGGGGAGCGTACTTCCAGCTGACCACAGCCTTGACGACCACCACCACCTACCAGATTGAGAACAACCTCGGGGAGTCGCGCACGGTCACAATCGAGCAGCCGGTACGCCCGGAGTCAGAACTGGTAAGCCCGGCTGCGGCCGATGAGATGACCGGTGGACATTACCGCTGGCGGGTGGCCTGTACAGCGCGGGCGATGGTTCGCTTCAACGTGCAGGAGCGGCAGTATTCCGAGCAGACCCAGCTCATTCTCGACCAGGACTACGACGCCCTGCGCCGCTACCTGGAGCGCCGCTGGCTCGACGAAGCGACCTTTGCCAGATTGAGTGACCTGCTGAGCGCCCATCGGCAGATTGCCCGAGACCGGCAAGAACTTGAGAGCATCGAGCCTGAACGGGGCGAGCTTTACAGGCGGCAGGAGCAATTGCGCCAGAATCTCACCGTACTGAGTGCCCAGGGAGCAGAGGCGCAGTTGCGTGCTCGCCTGCTCGGGCTTCTCACCCAGAGCGAGGAACGGCTCGAAGCACTGGACGGGCGCGAGGTGCAGCTTAAACAGGCAATCGAGAGTACCCGGCAAGTGGTTGAAGCGTCCCTTGCCAGTCTCGACAGCAACCCGGATTCCTGAACAGGTAGATCTTCTATGGAGCAAGGTTCCTCACGAAAAACCTGACCGCTCGTCGAATGTAGTCTTCGTACGACTCGCGCTCCGTCTCGAAAACCAGGGCATGAAACATCAATCCACTGATGAAGTCAAATACCAGCCCGTTGTCGACCTCCGCACGGGTTTCGCGCCTGGCCTTGGCCCGGTCTAAAATGCGACCGAATGCCTCCCGTCTCGGCATCAAATATTTCGTGGTGTAGATTGCCGCAAACTGGGGACTGCTCGTCGCCGAACTGATGATCATGGCCATCGTCTGGCGGGCAAGCGGGGTCTGTACCATCCGGATTGCGTCGGCGAGCAGACCGTCGAGGTCCGTCTCCAGGCTGCCGGTGTCCGGCACCAGTATTTCCTCGCGCAACGTTTCGATGGCATCCGCCACCAGTTCTTCCTTAGACGTGTACCGCCGATAAATCGTCGGCTTACTCACCCCAGCTCGGGTGGCGATCGATTCAATACTCATCGCCTGGTAGCCCACTTCCGCCAGCAACTCGACGGCGGCCGCCAGAATGGCACGGTCTGCACGTAGACTGCGCGGGCGTCCCTGCTGGTTCCTGGTCTTTCCAGTCCCGTTCTCCATTTCAGCAAGCATACCGTCCTGAGAGCGCCGCCCCGCACTTGACCAGGAAAGCATAGTTTACGATACTGTACCGTATCTTTAATGATCAACTGGGAGTAGCGTTCGTGACAGGCAAACCTCGCCCACACTACCTGGATAGAAACAGCACTCAGACGCTCCGTGCTGGACTCGACGAGTACTACGCCGCCTACCCGGAACTCACCGACCCAAGACAACTATCCGAGGCGTTCGCCCGCATCATCCTGGCCCATGATGCATCCCACGTCATTTACGGATGCGACACGGGGATGTATGACGAGCTGAAACTTTTGCCGCTCATCTGGTGGACCAGCGATTATCACTTCAGCGATCACTTGCGGACATTGGGCGACCCTGCCATCGGCCCGGCGATCAAAATCATGTACGACGACCTGATCGCGCAGCACGGGACGTTGTGGCTGTATAGCTCGATGTTCATGGTTTTGCCGAAACTGCTGCCGGAACTGGTCTCCGTGTGGCGCAGCAACCGCGACCGCCGACGCTTCGTTCCGTTTCTGACCTTCGAGCCCCTGCTGGAGCGCCCACTGCTGGATATTCGTCAGGAATTCGGCCTGCTCACTTTCTTCAGGTGACGTGAAAGCAGCTTGTTGACGATATCGTGCCCAGGGTTCGAGAGGGTTTTCAGGCTCGCTACCGGACAGTCTTCTCGCGTCCGGCGAGCACCGGCTTACGAGTACGAAGCACCGCTTCCACAATGTCGGCTGCCTCCGTCACACCGCCCCCGTGCTCGATGGCCGATTTGAGCCGACGGGCATTGCTGCGGTAGGAGTCTTCCTGCAGTACTGTCTTCACAGCCTGGCGCAGCCGTCCTACCTCCAGTTGCGCAAGGGGCACTACTTCCCCGGTACCGCTCCAGGCGATGCGGGCAGCCACTCCCGGCTGGTCGGTGGCAATTGGTGTCGCCACCATCGGTACGCCGTTGCTGAGAGATTCGAGTGTGGTATTGAGTCCGGCGTGGGTAATGGTCAGGCTGGCGCGCTTCAGTAATTCCAGTTGTGGAGCGTAGCCGACCACCACGGGGTTGCCCGGTAGCCCCGGGTAGTCTTCCGGCTTGCCGCTGCCGCCGCCGAGGGTCAGCACCAACTGGGCGTCCAGGCCGTCGCAGGCTTGCGCAATCGTCCGGAAAATCTGCGGCCTGTGGTTCTGGATGGTGCCCAGAGAAGCGTAGATCAGGGGGCGGCCGTCGAGGCGCTCGTAGGGAAAGGGAGTGTCCTGGGGGCGGTCGCCTACCAGGGGTCCGACGTAGTGAAAGTGAGCCGGGAGCGTCTGGCGCGGATAGTCGAAGGCTCGGGGCAGTTGAGAAATCTGGGCGAGGGGCGAGAGTGATTCATCCAGGTTGCGGTAAGCCGGAAGCTGCCACTGCCGACGCTTGTGCCTGATGTCGGCTGCTATCGCCCGGGTCAGCCAATCGTAGGCCGCAAAGCCGAGCCGGTTGCGCAACTGTGCCCACCCGCCCGGCGCGTAGGCCCAGGGGGTGAAGTCGGGCGGTACTGCCGGTTCACGATGTCCCGGCAGTGCACAGCCAATACTGATTTGCGGCAGGCCCAGGTGTTGTGCGATCGTCGCTCCCACCGGCTCGCCGTCATCGACAAGCAGTGCGTCCACCCCTGCTGCCAGCAAGGCCGTGGGCGTATCTTCGAGGCGCATCGCATTCACCCGGCGCACCATCTGCAGGGCAAACCGGGCGCAGGCAAGGCCCTCAAATTCGCCCATCTGCTTTTGAAACTGGGCGAGGGTGCCGGGTGGAAAACTGGAGAGCCCGACAGGCGAAAACTCCAGACCCTCCGAGCGCACTTTGATTTCGATATCGAGCGTGTCGAAGACGGTGACGCGATGCCCCCGCTGCACCAGTTCCCGTCCAAGAGAAGCGGTCGGATTGAGGTGGCCGGGTAGAGGCGGACAGATGATTCCGAAGTGGCTCATGAAAACACATCCCGGCTCGACAAGAGCCGGTAGAAAAGCCGCCTGCAGCCCGGAACCGCACGGCAAACGAGCACCGCGACCTTCCCAGGCCAGGGACTGAGATTGTTTTTGCTTAAAAACGCAATCCGATTGCCACAGGACACCCACCAGGGGAGCCTGAAGCCAGGGCACAGAGCACTATTGCGGTCTCGCCGATGGCGCGGGCAAGACCGATGATGATG
>JANNPH010000184.1:0-39239 GCA_031399965.1 Gloeobacteraceae cyanobacterium SOY_34_metabat_159
GCCAGGTAGCAAGAAATCACGAAGCGGCTACACTCATCTCCTCGCGGGCCTGCTCGACATGACGCAGGAGCGTGGCCTCGGTGAGCGGGCCGCCGAGGTGTTCCCAGGGGAGCCGGGCACTGTCGCTCTAGTCGGTGTGTACACGGCTTCACAATAGCGCTGGTTACCGGTGGGCCATAACGATGGGAGCGCCAGTCACCCTTCCGACATCTTTTTCCACGCAGAGAGAAAATGGAAAACAGAAAGCCCACCCCCCAGCAGTGCTACGCATGCTTCATCCTGTGCCGGATGCTCACCGCCTACTATAGGCCGATCGCCTTGGTCACCTACGATGAGCGCATTGAGCGCATCTACATCCTCGCGGGCGAAGATTTGCAGGTCCTTATCTATCCTGATTCGACTTGGAGATTAATTCGATGAATAATGGCACCTACCGACAGATGAGCGATGAGGAATTAAAGTCCTACGTCCTCGCGCACCGTTCGGATTTAGAAGCGATCAGCGTCTATATTGAGCGCCTAGACGCCCGACCCGGTGAGCGCCATTCGATCGACGACCTCAGCCCGCTCGAAGTCCTGCTCAGAGGCAAAGAGCATGAACAGCTATGACCATCACTAACAGCACGCCCGGTCCCAACCGACTCGACCGATCGAGGCCAGGTAGCAAGAAATCACGAAGCGGCTACACTCATCTCCTCGCGGGCCTGCTCGACATGACGCAGGAGCGTGGCCTCGGTGAGCGGGCCGCCGAGGTGTCCCCAGGGGAGTCGGGCGCTGTCGCTCCAGTTGGTGTGTACGTAGTAGTCAAGCGGCGGTAATTCGCCTTTGAAATCTTTGAAGGCGCGGCGGAAGCTGCCGAGGGTGCTGCCGTAATGGCGAGCCCGTTCGAGGATGCGCGCCACTCGTCGATCCCCCCGAGCCAGCAGAGTCTGAATGACTGACCAGTTGTAGCTCTCGGGGCGAAAGTCGATGCCGTGGGGGCGCAGCTGCTTTTGTAATTTCTGGAGCTTCTTCTCAGCACCGGCATCAACGCCGTAGCGCTGGAAGGGCGTATGTGCTTTTGGGACAAAGGTGCTGCAGCCGAAGCTCACTCGCAGTTGACGGTGAGATTTCTTCAGTTGCACGAGCAATTGCACCGTCTCATCGAGATCGGTTTCAAGTTCTCCAGGTACACCACACATGCCGTAAAGCTTGAGTGCCTGTAGCCCAGAACCCGCTACCACCTCGACTGCGGCCTCGATTTCCGGGTTGCTGAGCTTTTTATTGACGATCCGGCGCAGGCGTTCCGAGCCGCTTTCGATGGCAATGGTTACAGACTGGCTGCCGCGCTTTGCCAGGGTTTGACAAAATTTGGGGGTGAGCGTGTTAGTGCGCACGGAGGAAACACTCAGGCGCACCTGGTCGTATTCAGGACGGGCAAGGTAGTCGATTAGCGCTTCAAACTGGGGATGCTGAGTGACTGAAGCTCCAAGCAGGCCGAGCCGGTCTGTCACCTGCAACCCGCGTTCGATAACCGGAATGAGCGACCCTTCGACATCCGGTACCCGAAAAGGCAAGGTGAGATAGCTTGCCAGGCAAAACCGGCACAGCTCGGGACACGAGCGCACCACCTCGACCATAAAGATGCCGGGCCAGGCAGAGCGCTCGGTGACCACCGACGAGTGGGACAGGTGCTCGCCGCGCCAGGTGCGCTTCTGGACAGTTGCCGGAACGCTCGGGTCTACCGGGACGACTCCAATCCCCTCGGCATCGGGCGCGTAAAGACTCGGGACGTAGACACCGCTAATCTGGGCGAGCCGGTGCAACTGTTCGCTGCGACCGGCCAGTCGCATAGAGCGGTAGGTTTCGAGCACTTCCAGGAGCAGTTCTTCACCGTCACCGAGCAAGAAAAAATCAAAGAAGTCAGCAAAGGGTTCCGGGTTCGCAGTGAAGACCGGCCCGCCTCCAAAGACGAGCGGGTGCGCGTCGGTGCGCTCGCTCGACCAGAGTGGGATGCGCTGCTGCTCTAGAAGCGCCAGTACATTTGCGTAGTCAAGTTCCCAGGAAAAAGAGAAACCAAAGAGTTCCGGCCGAGAAGGTAGCGGTTCGTGGATGTCGGTAAAAAGCCTGGCTACTTGAACCCCAGGGAAGGTCGCCAGCAGTCGCCAGACGACCTGATAGCCAAGACTGGTGATCCCGACTTCGTAGGTATTCGGAAAAGCAAACACCACCGGAACGGCATCGGCCGAGCGGGCAGGTATCTCAAAAAGGTGGGTTTCGTCTGTAAACACCCTTCGAGCCTAACACCGCCCAAAATTTGAAGAATGCAGCTACGGGCAAGGCTTCGCTCAAGAGGTAAATCAAAACCCCGCAGGCAAGTCGAAGAGCACCGTCTGCATGTAGCGCTCCGCCCACTCTTCGCCGAAGGCTTTGACCAGGATGCGGCGGGTCTTGTCGTTTTGTTGCTGCTGGGTGCAGTAGTTTTGATGACCGCTCAAAACGGCAACCCGTCCCTGAGAATCGACAGGCTTTGCACTTTTCGCCTGCTCACAGTGAAAGCGCAGGTAGTCTCGGGCGATGTCGATGAACTGGTCGGCTTCCCCACCCTCGCTGAGGCGGGCAAAGACGCAGAGGGGCGAGAAGATAGTCCCCCAGGTCGGCAATTCCCGCAGTTGCGAGAGTTGCAGGCGTTTTTGGTATGCTCCTGACAGGCCATTCAAGTAAGATTCGTCGAGTTTGCCCAGTACCGGAGAGAGATCGACGATGGCAGCACTTACCAGTTGCGGGTTGGCAACAATATCGGTGCCCAGAATTGGCAGGTCATACTCCGGGCGCGGAAACATTACACAGTGCAAAATGTCGAGATTGTCACCGACGGTCGCCAGTTCCAGGTGCAGCTTGCGAAATACAGAGGTCTGATAACAACGGTTGCGAATCGTGAGCCGGTCGCCTTCAAGCTGCCCCTGCACAAAGCCGAGGTCTTCCGGTAGTGCGTAAGGTTCAAGTTCTAGGTACTCATCCCAGGTCTCGACAAGCAGATCGGCGAGGCGGTTGATCAGGGGATGCATCGGTCTGATTGCAGTCGATTCCATCGTCGGGTGCGATTTTTAAAGTCCGGTTGCATTCTGGCATCAACTGTCTGGCAACCACCGGATTTCAGTTAGAGTGACAGTATTTCGTCACTAGATCTAGACAACCTTTTCTCAAACCAGGACTATGCCCGAAACCTCGACGATGTTCGGAACCCTCTCCGGTGCACTAACCGAACGGGCTTTAAGAGTGCTCACCCTGGCGCGGGAGGAAGCGCAAAAACTGGGCTACCAGTTTGTCAGCACCGAGCACCTTCTACTGGGTGTACTGGCTGAAGGCAGCGGCGAGGGGGCGGAGTTGCTGAAATCTCGCGGCCTCAAGCTCGATGAGACTCGCAAGTTAATTGAGCGGATGGTGGGACGCGGTTCGGGCCTGGTCCCCAACGAGATGCCTTTCACCCCCCGCGCCCGCTACGCCTGGGAAATCGCCTACGACGAATCGGAGCAGCTCAAGCACCGCGACCTCGATAGTGTGCATATTCTTTTTGGTGTCGTGCGCGAGTGCCTGTTTGCCGGTAAGCGGGGCGGCGGGGCGGCAAGTGTCTTTAAAAGCCTCGGAGTTGACCTGCGTGACCTCGAAATCGAGATCCTCACTCACCTGCGCGCATACGGCATGCCACCCCAGCCCATCGAACCTCCACAAGAGGAACCGCGGCTGATCGGGAGCGATTCAGACCCGCCCGCAGTGGACGAGTCACCCGTAGACATTCCCTTTCAGGTGCTCAGCCAGCAACCCGGACCAGAAATTCAGGTACTCAGCCAGCAACCCGGACCAGAAGCGGTGGAGATACCTGCACCTTACCCGTACGTCTCGGGCGAAGTGCGTGCCCGGCTCGTCGCGGCGCTACTGCCCTGGGTGGAGGAACGTGACATGGGTCGGGTAGCGAGCAGCAGTCCTGTGCGGCTCGCCACGGGCGATACACTCCAGGTCGATGTGCTGTTCATCTCCAGCGCACGGATCCAAAAAGGCGGGCGCATCCCCGAACTGGTTGCCCTGATCGCTGAAGTAGACGAGCCGGGCCGAGAAGCGGTGCTCAGTGCCAAGTTGCAGTTCTTGCTCGCCTCCGGTGCCCAGGCCGGCATCATCGTCTACCCCAGGCAATCGGTGGTCGTGGCTCGGGAGAGCGGCGAGACTGTGGTGCTCAGCGGAGTGGAGATCCTGGATTTTCCGGTACTGCTGCCGGGCTGGGAGTTGCCGGTCGAGCGACTGCTCTGGCCCAATATCGAAGAGATTTAGCTTTTAACGCCGGGCAATCGGCATCTGCCAGCCGATGCCGAAGGCGCGCGCGGTCACCCGCAGGCCAGGGGGCAGTTGCCTGCGCTTGAATTCGGCCTGTCTCACCAGTTTCAGGACGCGTTCGACGGTGGCTGGTTCGTAGCCGGCTGCCACGATCTCAGAAGACGTCTGACCGCCTTCGATATGGGCGCGCAGGATGGCATCGAGTATGGGGTAAGGCGGCAGGGTGTCCTGGTCGCGCTGATCCGGTCGCAACTCGGCGGAGGGAGGCTTGGTGAGAATGCCCTCGGGAATGATTTCGCGTTCGCGGTTGACCCAGCGGGCGAGGGCGTAGACATCGCCTTTATAGAGATCGGCAATTACCGCGAGTGCCCCGGCCGTGCAGCCGTAGAGCGTGTTGTAACCGACGGCAGTTTCCGACTTGTTGCCGGTCGTAAACACCAGGCGGTTCCACTTATTAGAAAGAGCCATGACGAGCGTGCCCCGGATGCGCGCCTGCAAATTTTCCTCGGTGACGTCGGGCGCATTGTGGGCGAAGCTGTCTTCCAGGATGTGCTCAAAGGCGCTCATCGCAGGCTCGATGGGCAATTTGAGGGTCTCGACCCCCAGTTCGGCGGCAAGCTTGAGGCTGTCGTCAATGCTGCCGGCACTCGAATAGGGCGAAGGCATCATCACCGCCAGCACATTACCCGCACCCAGGGCAGCAGCAACGATCACCAGGGTCAAAGCCGAGTCGATACCGCCGGAGAGTGCCACCAGACCCTTCTTGAAACCGCACTTGCGGGCGTAATCGCGGGTACCCATCACCAGGGCTTCCCAGATCTCGGCATCTCCCGCCAGGTCGGGTTCGACGCGGCCCGCTTCAGCAATGGACACGATTAACAGATCTTCTGCAAACGCTTTGGCGCGGGCCAGCAACCGTCCTTCACTATCGAAGGCACAACTGCGGCCGTCAAACAGTAATTCATCGTTGCCCCCGACCTGGTTGACGTAAAGAATCGGCAGGTGGTGGCGGCGGGCGGCGTGGGCGAGTAAGCGTTCGCGCAGGCGTTGTTTGTCGCGGTCGAAGGGCGAGCTTGAAAGGTTGATCAAGCAATCGGCAGCCCCGGCCGCGAGTTCGGCAATCGGGTCACGGTGATAGCGCGGATGGGGCCAGAATTGCTGGTCGCTCCAGGCGTCCTCGCAGATACTGACCCCAAACTGGTGTGCGCCTACCGTGAGTGTCGGTGCAGCCTGAAGTGCAGGCTCAAAGTAGCGGTCCTCATCGAAGACGTCGTAGGTCGGCAGCGAAATCTTGGCCGCACTCAGATGACAGGTTCCCTCACTCAGGAGCACCGCTGCGTTGTGCAGTGGCTTACCGGCATCGGCCCGGCTCGCCACGGCCGTTCCCAGCAACACTGGAATTGTGTCTTTCAGAGCGTGGGCAAGTCGGGTCGCAACCGCCTCGGCCTCGGCCATCACCTGCCGGTCCAGGAGCAGGTCGCGCGGCGGATAGCCAAGTAAGGCCAGTTCTGAAGTAACGGCGAGGTCGGCACCGGCCGTCACACTCTCGCCCACGGCCGCCTCGATACGCCGCGCATTGCCCGCCAGATCGCCGACGGTCAGGTTCAGTTGCAGCAGGGCTATTTTCATCGACCTGGCTGGGGCATCCTGGGGGCTGGGCGACGAGGTTAAGATGAAGCAATGATAGCGACTACCTCCACCAGCGTCGAAAGTTTTCCGTTTACCGTCCACACCCTGCCGAACGGGTTGACGGCGATCCTCCAGCAAATCCCGACCGCCGCTGCGGTCACCTGCGATATTTGGGTCCGCACCGGGGCGCGCACCGAGCCGCTCAACCTTGCAGGCGTCTCGCACTTCCTGGAGCACATGATCTTCAAAGGCACTGAGAAGCTCGGTCCCGGCGTCTTCGACTCAGAAATCGAGAGCCGGGGCGGGGTGACCAACGCCGCCACCAGCCAGGATTACACCCACTACTACATCACGGTCGCCAACACCCACTTCGAGGCGACCCTGCCGTACCTGAGCGAGCTGGTGATGGGAGCCGCTATCCCACCCGACGAATACGAGCGCGAGCGGCTAGTGGTGCTTGAAGAAATTCGCCGTTCACAAGACAGCCCCGACCGGCAGGCTTTCGAGATTCTCACCCGCACCATGTACCCTGACCATCCCTATGGTCGCCCGGTGCTCGGTACCGCCGAGAGCCTGAAGGCGATGACCGCCGACGCAATGCGCGCCTACCACCGCGAGCGCTATCAACCGGCCAACACCACTGTCGTGATCGTCGGTGGCGTCGATGAGCGCACGATGCTCAGTGCCGTCGAAAAGCAGTTTTCTGAGTTTCAGGCCGTGAGTCCCCTGGCCGCCCCGGCAATCCCCAAACCAACAGCACCGCTTCCCGCAAGCCAGTCGCACACCCTGGCCCGCCTGGAGCAGCCACGCCTGATGCTCGCCTGGCTGGGTGCCCCAATTGACAACCTCGACGACGCCATTGCCCTCGAAGTGCTCGCTGCCGTCTTGAGTGAGGGACGCACCTCGCGGCTTGTCCGCGACCTGCGCGAGGAAAAAGGCTGGGTGCGCTCGGTACACGCCTACTTCATGCCCCAGCACCACCGGGGACTATTTGTGATTGCTGCCCAGGCCGACGCCGAATTCGTCACACCAGTCGAGGCGGAGATTCGCGCGGCCGTCCGTTTACTGATGGACGAACCCGTAAGCGACTCAGACCTCAACCGCGTCAAGCGGATGCTGCGCAACGACTTCATCTTCAACACCGAGTCGCCCTCTCAACTTGCCGGTCTTTACGGCTACTACAGCACCGTGGCGAGCCTCGATGTCGTGCTCACCTACCCCGAGCAACTGCAGCGGGTGAGCGCCTCCGATGTGCAGCGTGCAGCCTGTGCTTATCTTGACCCCGATCAGGCGGTCACCTTGCGCTTCGTCCCCGAATCTTAAAAGGCACTATGTTTCGCACGGTTCTCAACAATGGCCTGACCCTGCTGGTCGTGCCCAATCCGACAGTCGATATTGTCAGCGCTCGCTTTTTCATCCGCTCCGGCTCACGCGAAGAAACCAAGCCCGGACTGGCACACCTCGTCAGTTCAGTACTCACCAAGGGCACCCGGCGGCGCTCCTCGATGGAACTGGCCCACGCGGTCGAGTCGATGGGGGCGATGCTCGGGGTCGATAGCAGTTCTGACTACATGCAAATCTCGCTCAAATGCCTCAGTGAGGACTTCGAGACGTTGATTGCCCTCGCAGCCGAGTTGCTCCAAGAAGCGATCTTTCCAGAAGACCAGTTCGAGCTTGAGCGCAAAGTGACCCTCCAGGCAATCCGCTCGCAGCAGGAGCGGCCCTTTACCGTCGCTTATAACCAGTTTCGCAGCCTGCTTTACGGCGCACATCCCTACGCCTTTACCGAGCTTGGCACCGAGACGAGCGTGCCGTCGCTGACGGTCGATGACCTCAAGACGTTTTACCAGACCTACTTCCGCGCCAACAATGCCCTCGCCGTCGTGGTGGGTCCAATTACTCCCGAGGCAGCCCAGACCCTGGTCGAGCGCTACCTGGGTGACTGGACACCCAGCGAGGCTGTGCCGGTGCGCCCGCTCATCGAGCACCTGAGCTTCCAACCACAGGTTCTGCGCGAAGAGCAGGCGACTCAGCAGAGCACGGTCCTGGTGGGCTATGCTGCGGCGCCGGTCGGCTCTGCCGATTTTCCGGCTCTGAAACTGATCAGCACCTACCTGGGCAGTGGGCTTTCAAGCCGCCTGTTCACCGAACTGCGCGAGAAGCGGGGTCTGGCCTACGAGGTGTCGGCCTTCTATCCGACCCGCGTCGATCTGTCGCACTTTGCTGCCTACATCGGCACGGCTCCTGAAAACACCGAGACCTGCGTCGTGAGCCTGCGCGCCGAGGTCGAGCGCCTGATAGAAGTGCTGCTCACCGACCGCGAACTGCAGACGGCCAAAAACAAGTTGATTGGCCAGTACGCCCTCGGCAAGCAGACCAACAGCCAGGTCTCCCAACTACTCGGCTGGTACGAAGCACTCGGCGTCGGAGCCGACTTCGACACCGAGTACCTGCGCGTCGTCGAGCAACTGGAGGCTGAGGACTTGCGCCAGATTGCAGCCCGAACCTTCCGCGACCCGATTGTCTCGATTGTCGGACCGGTAGAAGCACTGGCCGCCACAGCTTAAGGCCCCACCCGACCCTGACGGCGTTAAACTAAGTCGAAGCACGGGGCACCAGCAGTTCCGGGCCGTTAATCTAGCTTGCGAGGAAACGATGGGACTGCTTGTGAACTTCAACGGTACGATTGCGCCCGAGGCGAAGGTCTCGGTGCTCGACCGGAGCTTCCTGTACGGAGACGGCGTCTACGAAGTGGTCCGCACTCTGGGTGGTCGGCATTTTGCGATGCAAGAACACCTCGACCGCCTGCGCGCCTCGGCTGCCTACCTTTATATGGATGTGCCCTGGAGCGACAGTGAGATTACCGCCGAGGTCGAGCGCACCCTGGCTGCCGCCGACAACTCCGAGTCTTACGTGCGCATTGTCGTCACCCGTGGAGCCGAGGAGGAAATCACCTTGCTACCGGGAGCAGACCTGAAGCCGGATCTGATCATCATCGTCCGGCCCATCAGCCCCGAGCTAAAACTTGCCGAGGCAGGCGTGCATCTAGTTGTCGTGCCGCGGCTGCGCAACGACTCAGAAGCACTCGCCCCCGCTGCCAAGACCGGCAACTACCTCAACAACATCCTCGCCCTCATCGAAGCGCGCAAAGCCGGAGCCGACGACGCAGTGCTGCTTAACCGCCACGGCGAAGTCACCGAGGCCACTACCAGTAATTTGTGGATAGTCCGCAAAGGCGTCGTGCATACCCCTGTGGTCGAAGCCGGTATCCTGCATGGCATCACCCGTCACTTCCTGCTCAAGATCCTGGCTGAGACGGGGATTCCCCACGCCGAGACAACGCTCGTCAGAGACGACCTCTACACCGCCGATGAAGCGTTCATCAGTTCGTCAATACGCCTCGTCGCACCAGTTGGTCGCCTTGATGACTACCCGTTGCCCGAGTGTCCGGGGCCGGTAACTCGCAAACTGTGGGACGCCCTGATCGCCCTGATGCGCTCGGCGCTCACCCCGGCTGCTGTGGCGCGAGTTTAACGACTTCGCCGATCACAATCACCGCCGGTGGCTCGAAGCCGGCGGTGCGTACTTGTTCGACAATGGTCTCCAGTGTGCCGATTAATACTTCCTGGCGCGGTGTCGTGCCCCAGCGGATCAGGGCAATCGGGGTAGCAGGCAATCGTCCGGCCGCTTTAACGCGCTCGACAATTGCTTCGATTTGCAGAATGCCCATGTAAATGACAAGAGTTTCGGCACCGCGGGCCAGATTTTCCCAGTCGATGGCGGGCCGGTAGGTCTCCACCGCCTCGTGACCAGTCACAAAAGCAACGGACGCGCTGTAATCGCGGTGGGTCAGCGGGATACCGGCGTAGGCAGGAGCGGCAATTCCGGCCGTGACGCCAGGTACCACATCTACTTCGATACCGTGGGCACGCAGAGCAGTGACTTCTTCGCCGCCGCGACCGAATATGTAAGGATCGCCGCCTTTGAGACGCACCACCGCCGCGTGGCGGTAGGAAAGCTCGATGAGTGTCTGGGTGATTTCGTCTTGTGAGAGCGAGTGTCGGCCAGAGCGCTTGCCCGCGTAGACGTGTTCGGCAAGCTGAGGAGCCAGGGCCAGGACCTCGGGACTAACAAGGGCGTCATAGACAATGGCGTCACAGTGCTCGATAAGGGCCTTGCCGCGCACAGTCAGCAACCCCGGATCGCCGGGACCGGCCCCTACCAGATACACTTTCCCTTTAGGCAACGGCAAACGAAGACTCCACCGACTCGATCAAGTCCTGCATCAGAGGAAGCAGGCGGTTGTCGGCCCCCAGTACACTATCCAATCGCAAGTCGAGTTTGGGAAAATCGCCGGCCAGCCGCGCCACTTCAAGCTCGATGCGGTCGGTAATGCTGCCTTCAAAAAGGAAGTGCGGAAGAATCAGCACCCGACGCACACCCTGATGGGCCAGTTCACGCAGGGTCGCCCGCAGGTCAGGCTGGATTTTCCAGAAGGCAGCAGTCACCAGAGGACCACCCAGGTTTTCCCAGACGCCATCGGCAATGTCCTGCAGCAAGCTATTGGCTTCCTCGCGGCGGCTACCGTGAGCAAGCACCACCACGGCCGAGTGCTCGTCAATGCGGCCCAGGATGCGCCGAGCCCGGTCTACCAGAATTGACTCGATTGCCTCGTGTTCGCCCAGGGCCGGTGTGCGCAGGAACGTCACTTGCGGATGGGCCACACGGGCACGGATCAAGGCTGCATTGAGGTCTTCTTCGACGTGGATGCCGGGGGCGAGAAACAGCGGCAACAGCACGAACCGCTGGCCGGTACGGGCGTGGGTTGCTATCTGCTCATCCAGCAGCCGCTCCGAAAATTCCAGCGTCCCAGAAGCGATCCGAAAATTTGAGAAGCGTTGGAAGCGCTCGACCAGGTCCGCGAAGGCAGCCTGAGAGCGCAGGTCCGAGCTACCGTGAGCACATAAAAAAATAGTCGTCGCTGCAGGAAGTGCTGTCATGTCGGAGAACCTGGTGAAGGAAGGCCGCGCAAGTGCCTGCGTACCTTCCCCAGATTAGCGCAATCTCAAGGGTGGCGCTTCCACTGCAAACCCGTAGCTTCAGCGGCGATCCCGGATCCTTGTAGAAAGCTGAAGGAGGAGTTAAGTTAGGTTAAGAAGCCAATCCATAGGAAAGCGGCAGATGAAATTTTCCTGGAAAACGCTGTTGCTTGGTGCAATTCCCCTGCTCCTCATCGGTGCGCTCTTATGGCAGAGCCTACCGACCGGGGGTGCCCGCGAGGGCGCGGCCAACACCGCGAGCGCCAACATGGCCTACACCGAATTTGTGAGCAACATCCGTCAGGGCAAAGTCGAGAAGGTTGACATCCTCGAAGGTGGCCGCGTCGCGATTGCGACGCTCCCCGACCCGACTATCCCGGACACCGCTCCGCAACGTTTCCGCATCAACCTGCCTCTCAGCGAGACTGACAGTCTCTACACGCTGATGCGCGACAAGAATGTCAACTTCGCCGTGGCACCGCCCAACAGCAACGGTGCTTTCCTCGGGATCCTGGGCAACCTGTTCTTCCCGATCTTGTTGCTCGGCGGGCTATTTTTGCTCCTGCGCCGCTCCGGCAACTCGGGCGGTCCTGGCCAGGCCATGAATTTCGGCAAGTCGAAGGCCCGCTTCCAGATGGAAGCGAAGACCGGCATCAAGTTCGATGACGTAGCCGGTATCGACGAAGCAAAAGAAGAACTCCAGGAAGTCGTGCAGTTCCTGCGCAAGCCCGAGCGCTTCACGGCGGTCGGTGCCAAGATTCCAAAGGGTGTGCTCCTCGTCGGTCCTCCCGGTACCGGTAAGACCCTGCTTGCCAAGGCCATCGCCGGCGAAGCAGGTGTGCCCTTCTTCTCGATTTCAGGTTCTGAATTTGTCGAGATGTTCGTGGGCGTCGGCGCTTCTCGCGTCCGCGACCTCTTCAAGAAGGCCAAAGAAAACGCTCCCTGTATCGTGTTTATCGATGAAATCGACGCAGTCGGCCGCTCGCGCGGTGCCGGCATCGGCGGCGGCAACGACGAACGCGAACAGACCCTCAACCAGTTGCTCGTCGAGATGGACGGCTTCGAGGGCAACACGGGCATCATCATCATCGCCGCCACCAACCGTCCCGATGTTCTGGACGCAGCAATCCTGCGGCCGGGCCGCTTCGACCGTCAGATCACGGTCGATCGCCCCGACATGGCCGGTCGCCTCGAAGTCTTGAAAGTCCACTCCAAGAACAAGAAGCTCGCGGCTGACATCGATCTCGAAGTGATCGCCCGGCGCACCCCCGGCTTTACCGGTGCGGACCTCGCCAACCTGCTCAACGAAGGAGCAATCCTTGCTGCCCGTCGTCGGCAGACCGAAATCACGATGCGCGAAATCGACGATGCCACCGACCGCGTAATCGCTGGTCTTGAGAAGCCGCCCCTCGTCGACGGCAAGAAGAAGCGCTTGATTGCCTATCACGAAGTCGGTCACGCCCTCGTGGGTACCCTGCTTGCCGACCACGACCCCGTGCAGAAAGTGACCATCATCCCGCGCGGACAGGCCGGTGGCCTCACCTGGTTTACACCTTCCGAGGAGCAGATGCTCATCAGCCGCAACCAGCTGCTGGCTCGCATTACCGGCGCTCTCGGCGGCCGGGCGGCAGAAGTGGTCGTCTTCGGCGACGACGAAGTGACTACGGGCGCTTCAAGCGACCTCCAGCAGGTCTCCAATCTCGCCCGCCAGATGGTGACGCGCTTCGGCATGTCCAACCTGGGCTTGCTCTCGCTCACCGGTGGTGGTGAAGTCTTCCTGGGACGCGACTTGATGTCGCGCTCGGACATCTCCGAGGACGTGGCAGCCCTGGTTGACGAGCAGGTGCGCCTCATCGTCAAGCAGTGCTACGAGCAGTCTCTCAACATGCTCACCGAACACCGCGCCCTGATGGACCGGATTGTCGATGTGCTGCTTGAAAAAGAGACCGTGGATGGCGACGAACTGCGCAAGATGGTGAGTGAAGTCGTCCAGGTGCCGATGAAGGACCAGATCGCACCTGTCCTGACCTGAACTTAGATCAAAAATTCAAAAGCGGGGGAATCGATCCCCCGCTTTTTTATTGGGTGACTGGGCCGACAAGACCCAGGCAATGCCCCAGCTGGGTCCACCATCTGCGGCAGGCACAAACTGGCAACACCGGACGGACCGGTCACCAGTGGCACTTGATGGCCAGTACCGGGCCCGCCGGACGGCTCAAGACAATTACTGAGCCACCCAGGGCTTAACCTTTGTTGACACTCCCCGGTGCCAGTGATAAGTTTATTCAGTCTCTTGACTTATCTAGAGCAGGCGTAGGGAACAGGCCCGGCGACGCCACGGCAACCATCAAGGCTCTCAACAGCCTCGAAGAGGTGCCAATTCCTGCGGTTCTGATTGAACCGGAAGATAAGTCACAGGTTCTATACTGCAATGATTTAAAGGCAAGAGACAAATTCAGCCAACCTACTTGGAGGATGCGAATTGTCTCGCTATCTTTTTTCTTCTGAATCTGTAACGGAAGGCCACCCGGACAAAATCTGCGATCAGCTCTCAGACACGATCCTCGACGCCATCTTGAGTCAGGATCCGCAGTCGCGGGTTGCAGCTGAGGTTGTGGTCAACACGGGTATGGTGATCGTCACTGGCGAAATTACAACCCAGGCAAACGTCAACTTCACCAATCTGGTCCGTACTAAGATCCGCGAGATTGGTTACACCGATGCCGACAACGGTTTCAGTTGCGATTCGTGCTCGGTCTTGCTCGCCATCGACGAACAGTCGCCGGACATCGCCCAGGGCGTGACCACGGCTCATGAAGCACGCGCAAGCGACGAAGAAGACATGCTCGACCGCACTGGGGCAGGCGACCAGGGCTTGATGTTCGGCTTTGCCTGCACCGAGACTCCCGAGCTGATGCCGCTCCCGATCAGTCTTGCTCACCGGCTGACCCGTCAGCTGGCAACGGTCCGCAAAAACGGCACCCTGGGCTATCTGAAGCCTGACGGTAAAGCTCAGGTGACCGTCGAATACGAGCGCACGGGCGGTATCGACCGGCCAATCCGCATCCACACGATCTTGATCTCGACCCAGCATGCAGCGACCATCGGCGAACTGACCGACAACGAGGCAGTCCAGGCCCGCATCCGCGCCGACATGCAGACTGACGTCATCGGCCCGGCTTTTGCCGATATTGCTCTACAGCCTGACGAGAAGACGCGCATCCTGGTCAATCCGACCGGTAAGTTCGTGATCGGTGGTCCTCAGGGCGACTCGGGGCTGACTGGCCGCAAGATCATCGTCGATACTTACGGCGGTTATGCCCGCCATGGCGGCGGTGCTTTCTCCGGAAAAGACCCGACCAAGGTAGACCGTTCGGCTGCCTACGCAGCGCGCTACGTCGCCAAAAATATCGTCGCAGCCGAACTAGCCGACCGCTGTGAAGTGCAGATTGCTTACGCGATTGGTGTGGCACGACCACTCAGCGTCATGGTCGAGACCTTCGGTACCGGCCGCGTCTCCGACGAGACTTTGATGCTGTTGATTCGTGAGCACTTTGACCTCAGGCCGGCAGCCCTCATCCGCGACTTTGACCTGCGCAACCTGCCCAGACTTCGCGGCGGCCGGTTCTACCAGGACATCGCGGCCTACGGTCACCTTGGTCGCCCCGACCTCGACCTGCCCTGGGAGAAAACCGACAAAGCAGCCGTCCTCAAGCAGTCCATTAAAACAGCTGCGGCCGTTTGATCTGGTTTGATCATCAGGAGTGGGTCATAGCTGTGACCCACTCCTTTTTCAGTGGTGCGGACCTTCGGGACCAACCAAATTTTTCACAAGCGAGCACGCGCAGGCAAGCGTCGGCAGTAAACCCGGTAAGAGCGCAACGCTGCCGTGAGTCGTCTCACCACTCGGCAACTGCACTGCACTCTGCCAGACTTCGCAGAGCGACCCGCCGACCTCACCCGTTCCTAAGTAGAGAAACAGGACAGTGCCGTGTTCGGTCAGGTAGAGCCTTGGATTGGTTTCAAAGATCAACACGGTTATCTTCCTCAATAGAGCCAGGGATCAGGCTTGCTGGGGGTTGCAAGCCTTTCTAGGGAAGTGACTCACCGATGCGCATGCCGTTCCTGCCGGAATCGGTCGTTCGCTGCGTTTGAGTAGGTATAGGCAGAGATCAGGGAAAATATGCGGATGGACAGCGAAAAGAGATAGAACGGCTGCCCGGTCGGCTCAGGCGCGTTTTACCCGGTTCGCGTATTCGTCTAATAAGCTGCGAATCGATTCGAGTAGAGCGTCCGGATCGATGGGCTTACGGAGGAAGCCATCGGCACCGGCCGCCTCGCAGGTTGCCTGGTCTAAGTCCCAGGCCGTCACCAGCAAGATCGGAAAATTTGGTAGACGTGTGTCTGCTCTTAACTGGCGAGCGACCGCGTAGCCATCGATATCCGGCATCATCACATCGAGCAGCAGCAAATCCGGAGGACGGTGAAGCGCTTTCTCCAGACAGGCCTGTCCGCCCAGAGCCGTCTCGACCTCATAGTCTTCTGAAGAAAGCAAAAATTCCAATAGGGCGACGTTGTCCGGTAAGTCGTTGGCAATCAGAATGCGCTTGGGCATGTTTTGCACAGAGGCGAGTGGACCAGATAAAAATCGAGAGCAAGCGGAGCCGCTTGCAAAAGACGGTTGCAGTCAACATTCGTCGATAAGAATGTTCTTTTTCGTCTATCTTTCGACTTAAGTCTCTAAGAAGCCTCAACTCATCTAGAGGGGTAGGCGAGCATTGCGGCCGTCGAGGCTGAAGTGAATGCAGTCCATCGCGGCCCAGGTCTGCATCTGGAGCGGTTCAAAGTATTCGAGCGTCGGTCCGCCGTAGCGGCGGTGCAGAAAATAATCCTGGCCGCTCGCTAGATACGTGCGCCGAGAAGTCAGGCCAGGATCTTTGAGCGCTCCACCCAGGCAGGCGGCAGCTGAGGGTTGGGTTTGCGACAGTTGTTCGAGCAGTTCTTTTGCCTCATCAAGGCGCTGCAATCGCCAGAGGGCCTGAATGCGGA
The DNA here is from genome assembly GCA_031399965.1 of Gloeobacteraceae cyanobacterium SOY_34_metabat_159. Classification (GTDB taxonomy): domain Bacteria; phylum Cyanobacteriota; class Cyanobacteriia; order Gloeobacterales; family Gloeobacteraceae; genus JANNPH01. Next base: position 16,025 of record JANNPH010000184.1, read on the forward strand.
CACCGACAGGCTGGCTCGCTCTCACCCGCCAGGGTAGGCGGACGGCAAGCGGAGCCTCGCGGGGCACCGACTGTACTGCCGGAATCGCATTCAATTTGTCGAGAGCGGCCTCCGGTCGGTCCTGCCACAGCAGTAGCATCGCCTGCTGATAGAGCATGTCGGCGTCGCCTGGATAGCGAGCAAGCAAACGGTCGTAGTAGCTCATCAGGTCGCGGGCAATCTGCGGAGCAATGTTAAGCAGCGGACCCGCTTGCCAGCGCTTGTCTGCCCACTGGTCAGGAAACAGTTGAATTTCCGAACGCAGATGCGTAATAGCCTGGGCGGTCTTGCCCTCAGCTATCAGGGCAAGCGCCATACCAAGGTGCAGTGTTGCCGTGGTCGTCCCATCGAACTGGAGCGCCCGCCTGAAAAGTGCAGCCGCCTTCGATGGCTCGGACCCGTAGAGATGCAGCCAGCCGGCATTGGTGAGGGTAAGCGGATCGGTCGGCAGCAAGCGGACGGCCCGGTCGAGAGCAATCGTTGCTTCTGTGAGCCACGAAGCGCGGCGGGGGTCGCCCTCGGGGTAAGCACGAGCCGTACGCAGCGCAGTCTGGGCATATTGAATCGGGTAGTAAGGCTGTCCGGGGTCGATGGCTTCGGCGCGTTGCAGATACGCTTTGAAGTCGGTCAGATTACCGGTGCGTGCGGCTGCGAAGGCCCGGTCCGACTCGTACCAGGCCCAATCAGTCCGCAGCCAGAAAGCCAGCACCAGGACCAAAACGAGGACTGCGACAGGCCGGACCGGCACTTTCGGTTTGCCCCCGATTGTCCCGCTCGGGGAGTCCCAACGGAGGATGGTAGGAGCAGCGCGCACGCGCAATAGTTCGACGGTCAGGAGCACGAGCGAGGCACTGATGGCCGGGTTTTCGAGCTGAAAATCTGTGAGGCTGGAGAGGCCGTACCCTGCCAGGGCACCACCGAGGGCAGCGGCGATGGGACGATTTTTGGAGTGCAGGCGGGCGATAGCGATAACCGCACAGACGACCCAGCCCAGATAAGACGTCAGTCCCCAGAGGCCGGTCTCAGCGAGCAGGTGAATGGGTGTGCTGTGCAGTTGTTGGGCTGTGCGCGATACCCACGGGTCGTTCTCGGTACGATATTTAGGAAAGATGAAGCCCGTCACTCCGGGGCCGACGCCCAGGAGCGGGTGGTCCTGCCAGATTTTGAGACCCGTCTCCCAGAAGACGACGCGCTGGGCAGAACTGATGTCGCGGCCTTCGACCATCAACTGTGACTTGCCGGTCGAAAGCGAAGTTGAATACCAACCGACTACCCCGGCCAGCACGACCGCACCCGCGAGCCCCAGCCAGGTACGCCAGTTCAGGCGGGTGCCGAGCAGGAGAGCGACAATCAGACCGCACACCACCCCCAACCAGCTGCCGCGCGACTGGGTCGTATAGAGTACCACCAGACCCAGAAGCCAGGCGGCAAGCCAGGCCCAGCGGCCGAGCCCACGGGTGTACAGGGCAAGCAGGCCCGTAACCGGCAAGGTTAAAGCAAGCAGACCGCCACCGAAGTTGTGGTGTCCGAGCGGGTAAGTATTTTGCACTGGCAGGAGCGGGCCGCCGATTCGCCACTGGGGCAGTACGACCGACCCACCAAATTGATAGAGGCTCGCCGCACACAAGACGACCTGGGCAAGACCCAGCCACGGCAATACGCTCGACGACGCGGGCCAGCGACTGTGGAGGCCATAAAGCAGCGCAAAATAGCCACCCACCATGCTCAGATACCACAGGCCACGGGCCGGGTCGGCGGAAGTCACCGCACTCAGGGCGAGTCCCGCCAGGCTGAAGCCGACCAGCGCGTCAAAAGGTTGGCCCAGAGGTCGGCAAGTGCGTACAGCCAGGACTGCGCCGAGCACCAGGCAAGCCTGGGGCAACAGACACGCAGGCCAGCGGGCAATCGCAGAGTAAGAACCGGGTAGAACGAGCAGGCCGCAGTAGCCTGCAGCGAGTAGCCCGAGGTCGAGCCGCGTCCAGAGCCAGTGCAATAGACGCGGCGGCACGGGAGGACGCTCCTAGCGGATGTACTCCTTGAGCACGCTGTTGCGGTTGGGATGGCGAAGCTTGCGCAGGGCCTTGGCTTCTATTTGCCGGATGCGTTCGCGGGTGACGTTAAAGAGCTGACCGATTTCTTCGAGTGTCTTCATGCGGCCGTCGTCAAGACCGTAGCGCAGGCGCAATACGTCGCGTTCTCTGGGCGAAAGGGTATTGAGCACCGCTTCGAGGTCTTCGCGCAGCAGGTTCTTGGCAACTTTGTCCTCGGGGGTCTCACCGTCGGCCTCAATAAAATCCCCCAGTCGGGAATCTTCTTCTTTGCCGATGGGGGTTTCGAGGGATATGGGCAACTGGGCCGACTTGGCAATGAATCGAAGCTTCTCGATCGTCATCTCCATGCGGGTGGCGATCTCTTCTTCGGAAGGCTTGCGTCCCAGTTCTTGAGAGAGGAGCTTGGTCGTCTTCTTGATGCGCGAGATAGTCTCGTAGAGGTGGACCGGCAGGCGGATCGTGCGCGACTGATCGGCGATGGCGCGGGTAATGGCCTGACGAATCCACCAGGTGGCGTAGGTCGAGAACTTGTAGCCCTTTTCGTGGTCGAACTTCTCAGCGGCGCGGATGAGGCCAAGCGAACCTTCCTGGATCAGATCCTGGAAGGATAGACCGCGGTTCATGTACTTTTTGGCAATCGAGACGACCAGGCGCAGGTTGGACTGCACCATCTTGTCTTTGGCGCGGCGGCCGTAGGTGACGCGCTCGCGGAATTCTTGATAAGGGACACCGGCAGCTTCCGCCCAGCGGCGAATTTCTTGATCGCTCTCGGTGATCGGTTCACACTCGACGAGCAGATTTTCGGTGAGCAGATCGTCTGAGAGTAACTCGACAACATCTTGAATTTGAGCTTCGGCGGCAGCACCGAGCCGGGCGCGCAGACGTTCGAGCGTCAACAGGTCGGCGATTTGACGGGCCAGTTCGATTTCTTCATCTGCCCGCAGCAGGCGGATACGCCCGATTTCTTGTAAGTAGACGCGGATGGAATCTTCGGTGTAGTGGGTGCGCTGAGCACGGCTCCGTTTGCGGGTCGGGCGCGCGGCCGACTGGACATCTGCGACGTCGGCCGCGTCTGCGGCGAGCGCTGCGGCGTAAGGATCGTCCTCCTCGGCCATCAAAGCCAGCGCTTCCAGTTCAGCGGCCGGCTGGAGAGCGTCCAGAACGTTATTGGCCTGCGTCATGCTGCACTCCTCATAAATAACTGATCCAGGAAAGACACACAGTACTCTTTGTATTCCCGTACCTCGGGAAGGAATAAGACCGTCAGGCACACTGAACACATGGGGAACAGATCCTCTTTAGGGTATCAATTCTGAAAAGGTGAGCGCGAGGCTGCTCGGGGGCAATCTCACAGCTATTAACCATAGTCAGAAATAATCGAATCTGACCAAAAATTTACGAACGGTCTTAAACCTCCCCGATTGTAGCGCCTCGAATTCGATTCGGGCGTTTTTCGAAAATGGCTGAGCGCCCGATAAATCTAGCTCACAAAGCAGCAGTTACTATAAACAAATGGTCATTCAGATTAACCGCTCGACCGATTATGGCCTGCGCGCCCTTACCTACCTGGCCAAGCAACCGGTTGGTACAGCCTGCATGGTGAGCGAAATCGCAAACGACCAGAGTGTGCCGCCCAAATTTTTAGCCCGCATCTTGCAGACACTTCAAAAAGCGGGCCTGGTCCATTCCCATCGAGGCATCAAGGGTGGCTTCAGCCTGGCCCGTCCGTCTGCCCTGATTACCGTCTTGCAGGTGCTCGAAGCGATCGAAGGACCGCTCTCACTAAATGTCTGCTTGAGTGAACCCGAAGTCTGCGACCAGGCGGAGCGTTGCCCTTCACTCGATGTCTGGGCGCGGGCACAGGCCGCTTTTATCCGGGTGCTTGCCGCCACGAGCGTCGCCGAACTCGCCGCCCAACAGCACCACCTCGACCAGACCCTCGCCCTTGTCCACGCCCGTTGAATGATAAGGGCGTCAGCCGCGCCCGCCCCGGCGAATCGTAATCCGGCCGTTGCCGACATAGAGTCCACGAGGCGCGTCGCCACGCGGGTAGGCTGTCACCCCAAATTGATAGATGCCGTCCTGACGCGGGTTGCGCACTGGTCCCCACTCGACGGTCACCACATTACCGGGAGGCACTGGCTCCGGGAAAATGATCAAGATGCGCTCACGGCCCACACTTGCACGCACCGGCAGGTTGCGTTCGGGAGACTGTGGGGCCTGGGCGTAGGGGTCTGTAGGGATGAAAGCACGCACCTGATCCGGGTTAGGCAGGTAGAGGCCGAAGGGACCATATTCGGTCGGCAGGTCGATTTGCAGTCGCCCGAGCGGTTCGTCGAGTTTGGCCGGTACTTCGACTGCGAACTGGTAGTAGACCGGGTAGTCTTCGATAGTCACCTGGGAGACGGCCGTTCTCAGCAGACGCAGTGGACCGTTGAAGGCCGTTTCACCGCTTGCAAACTGGATGGCAGCGGCCGAACCGCCTGAAAAGGCGACTAGAACCAGGGCGAGGACAAGGCTTTTGCTGTGCGTCAACCGGGTGACGGCAGTCTTGATTTGCAACAGGCGTCGGTGCACTGTGAGCCTCAAATCGAGCGACTGAGCCGATCATAAGCCAGGCTCAGGGAATGTTGCACATTATGCTAAATTGTCACCAGGTATCTTGACGGCACTTCATGGTCACAACAACGGCTCAAAACGTTGGTTTCATCACCCAGGTCATCGGTCCTGTGGTCGATGCAGAATTTCCGGAGGGCACGCTGCCCGACATCTACAACGCCCTCATCATTGAAGGCACGACCGAATCGGGTCAGAAGATTCGGCTGGTCTGCGAAGTGCAGCAGTTGCTCGGAGACAAGAAAGTACGGGCAGTTTCGATGAGTACGACCGACGGCGTCGTGCGCGGCATGAAGGCCATCGATACCGGTGCGCCGATTTCAGTGCCGGTCGGCAAAGCGACGCTCGGACGGATCTTCGACGTACTCGGCGAACCGATCGACGAAGCGGGACCGGTCGAGGTGACCGAGCGCTTTCCAATTCACCGTTCAGCTCCCAAGTTCGTCGATCTCGAAACCACACCAAACGTCTTCGAGACAGGCATCAAAGTGATCGACCTGCTCGCTCCCTATCGCCGGGGCGGCAAGATTGGCCTGTTTGGCGGCGCGGGCGTCGGCAAGACGGTCCTCATTCAAGAACTCATCCACAACATCGCCAAAGAACACTCGGGCGTGTCGGTATTCGGCGGCGTCGGCGAGCGCACCCGCGAGGGCAACGACCTCTACAACGAATTTAAAGAATCGAACGTACTCGGGCAGGTCGCCCTCGTCTACGGTCAGATGAACGAGCCGCCCGGAGCGCGCATGCGCGTCGGCCTGACGGCCCTGACGATGGCCGAGTATTTTCGCGATGTGAGCAAGCAGGACGTGCTGTTGTTTATCGACAACATCTTCCGCTTTGTGCAGGCGGGTTCAGAAGTATCGGCTCTACTCGGCCGCATGCCTTCCGCTGTAGGTTACCAGCCGACCCTCGGCACGGAGATGGGTGACCTGCAGGAGCGGATCACCTCCACCAAAGAGGGTTCGATCACCTCGGTGCAGGCAGTCTACGTCCCGGCGGACGACCTGACCGACCCGGCCCCGGCTACTACCTTTGCCCACCTCGACGCTACGACGGTACTTTCGCGGCAACTCGCTTCACTCGGTATCTACCCGGCAGTGGACCCGCTCTCCTCGACTTCGACGATGCTGCAGGCCTCAGTTGTCGGTGAGGAGCACTACAACGTCGCGCGCGGTGTGCAATCGACGCTACAGCGCTACAAAGATCTCCAGGACATCATCGCCATTCTCGGCCTTGACGAACTTTCCCCCGAGGACCGGCTGGTGGTCAACCGCGCCCGCAAGTTGCAGCGGTTCCTCTCGCAGCCCTTCTTCGTCGCCGAGATCTTTACAGGCTCTCCCGGCAAGTACGTGCCGCTCGCCAAGACAATCGACGGCTTCAAGCGCGTACTCGCAGGCGAATTCGACGACCTGCCCGAACAGGCCTTCTACCTGGTGGGCGACCTCGATGAAGCCATCCAAAAAGCCGAGAAGCTCAAAGCCGAAAGCAAGTAGCAGTTCAGAGCACTCATCATAAAAAGCCGTGGCAAATTGTTCGCAATCTGCCACGGCTTTTTGTAGACAGTACTTTGAGTGGCCGCAGGTCGGCAGCCGCCAGTGGGGCTCCGTGGTAGACTTTGTTGTGATTTATTAATAAGTACCGAATGATCCGCGAAATCACCATGCCGGCCCTGTCCTCGACGATGACCGAGGGAAAAGTTGTCACCTGGAAAAAACAGGTCGGCGAGACCGTCAACCGGGGCGATATGCTGCTGGTCGTCGAATCTGATAAAGCCGATATGGATGTCGAATCTTTTGAAGAAGGCATCCTCGCCAATATTCTCGTCAGTGATGGTAACAGTGCACCCGTTGGCTCGGTGATTGCCCTGATTGCTGAGAGCGAAGCGGAAGTAGCACAAGCCAAATTGCGCAGTCCGAACGACAAGGGTACGGCCGCTGCTGTCGTAGCAGAACCAGCGGCAGAACCGAAGGCACCGGTAGCGGAGCCGAAGCCGAAACCAAAAGTAGAAGTAGCAGCGGCACCACCTGCACCTGTTGCACCGCCAAGCCGCAATGGCGGTGGGCGGGTCGTCGCATCACCCAATGCTCGCCGCCTGGCAACCGAACTGGGGATTGACCTCGCAACCGTGAGCGGGAGCGGTCCGGAAGGCCGGATTGTCGGTGAAGATGTCGAGCGCGCTGCTACCCAGGTAAAGCCCGTATCGGCACCGGTTGCGACACCGACACCGGTCGCAACACCAGCACCGGTTGCAACACCGGCTCCTGCCCCCATAGCGGGCACGACCGCAGCCTTTACACCCATGCAGCAGGCGGTCGCCCGCAACATGGAGGCGTCGCTGGTTATTCCAACTTTCCGGGTCGGTTATACGGTGACGACCGATGCCCTCGATGCCCTTTACAAATCGGTCAAGTCGAAAGGGGTGACGATGACGACGCTCCTGGTCAAGGCGATTGCCCTGACCCTCGTCAAGCACCCGCTTGCCTACGCGACCTATACTCCTACTGGGTTGCGCTACAACCAGACCATCAACGTCGCCGTTGCCGTTGCGATGGAAGACGGCGGCCTGATTACGCCGGTACTGCAGGAAGCCGACCGCAAAGACCTCTATACCCTCTCGCGCGAGTGGAAGGACCTGGTCGAGCGTGCCCGCGCCAAGAAGTTGCAGCCTGACGAGTACATGAGCGGCAACTTTACCCTCTCAAACCTGGGCATGTTTGGTGTCGATCGCTTCGATGCGATCGTGCCCCCCGGCACGACGGCAATTCTCGCAGTGGGCGGGGCGAAGCCGACTGTGGTCGCAACAGATGAGGGTCACATCGCGGTTAAAAAGCAGATGCAGGTCAACTTGAGCGGCGACCACCGCGTTTTCTACGGCGCTGACGGCGCTAAATTCCTGCAAGATCTGGCCCGGCTCATCGAGCACTCACCTCAGCAGTTGACCCTATAAACCATATCTTTCAACGAGGACCCTCAAATGACCCTGACTGTAAGAGTCGCCGCCCCCGACAAAGTAGTCTGGGATGACCAGGCAGACGAAGTGATCTTGCCCAGCGTCACCGGACAACTCGGCATCCTGACCAACCACGCACCGCTGCTGACGGGTCTCGGCAACGGCGTGATGCGTGTCCGCGTCCGCGGGTCGTTTGTGCCGATTGCCATACTCGGTGGGTTTGCTGAAATCGACAACAACGAAGTCAACGTGCTCGCCAACGCCGCTGAAGTCGGTACCCAGATCGATGTGCAGCGGGCTCGCGATGCCCTCGCCCGCGCTGAGCAGACCCTCGCCAGCAGTCAAAACAAGACCGAACTCCTGCAGGCCCAGACCAGTGTCGAGCGGGCAACGGCGCGGTTGCGGGCAGCCGGGGCGCTCTGATTCAACTCGCAAATTCGGTATCGGGCAACCACCTACTGTCATCAGGGGTTCCTGGCCTGCGGCAATTTCAGCTTCTAGCCTGAGAGCCGGAACGCCTGTCTGCGCGAGCAATATTGCGGTTTATTGCGAAATATGAAAGGCTCATGCGAACTTTACACTAGCTTCATCATCTGCGGGATGCACGTAAGGAATATAGAGAAGAGGAAGAACTAAAGCTGGTTTCTATCGATCAGCTCTAAGTAGAAATACTCCCTCTCAACCCTAACGTGACAGGCATGTCTCAAACACTGACACCCCGCAAAATGTCCGCTTCGCATCCTTGTGAAAGCTCACTCACCGCCCAGCTTGTCACCCTCGCTCGTCAGCAGTTTACCGGGCGTCTGGATATTGAGAGTCGTACCGGCTCGACCTGGAACCTCTATTTCGGCAGCGGGCGACTGCTCTACGCCACTGGTGGAGTACAACCCCTCAATCGCTACCGGCGGCACCTGCAGCAAGCCACTGCCCGAGCCCTCGACTGGACAGCGCTCAGCGAGCAAATTGGCCAGTCGCCATCGCCTGCACGTGCAGAGTACTGGACGCTGTGCAGCCTGGTCAAATCGGGGAGGATCGCCGGCGATCAAGCAGCGAGCGTCGTTCGTAATCTGACCACAGAAGTCCTCTTCGATGCCATGCAGGCAAGCTCTCTGACCTTCAGCTGCAACCGGCAGGAGCGGCTCGACGCCCAACTGGTGCTGCTCAGTGTCGAGCAGGTGCTCTCGGACTTGCAGCAATCGCTGAACGCCTATCAGGGTCTGGATTGGCCCATCGGGTTCTCCTTACACCAGGCTCTATTGCTCAAAAAACCGGAGCGACTACGCTCACAGATGTCCGCCGCCGCTTACGCAGGCTTAAAAAAGCTGCTCGAAGGTCGGCACACTCTCCGGGACATCGCTGCCTCGACCGGGCGCGACGTGATTGCAGTCGGCCGGTTGTTGCTGCCTTACCTGCAAGAAAGGGCGATTACCCTGCTTGCCAAGGCACCACCGATGCTGCCGCGCGCGGTTGCCCAGGCGGCTGTCTACAAACCGCTCGTCGTCTGTATCGATGACAGTGCGATTACCTGCAGCATCATCGAACGGATTGTGCTGGCTGCAGGCTACCGCTTCCTGGCCGTCCAAGAACCCATGCGCGCCTTTGCAACGCTGGTGGCGGCCAGGCCCGACTTTCTTTTTCTGGACCTGGTGATGCCCGACATCAATGGCTACGAACTCTGTGCGAGGTTGCGCAAGAGCACACTTTTTCAGAGCCTGCCGATTGTAATCCTGACCGGCAACGATGGCCTGATTGACCGCGTGCGCGCCAGGATGACCGGTGCGTCGGACTTTATGTCCAAGCCGGTTGAGTCTGCCAGGGTTGTCGAGAACATGATTCGCAAACACCTGAGCGTGCAAACTGAGCGCTAGTTCACCCTGATTGCTGAGCTTTCGCTCAGACTCTGGAGACGTTCTCGCCGGATAGAAGAGATCAGTGGCTTGGCTGTACCCGCTGGGCATGCTGAAGAAGCTACCCCAACTCCGCTCGCCATGTCAGCACTGCCTGGTTCTTTCGACTCTATTCATCTGGCCCTCTTCAGCGGTAAGGGAGGGGTGGGCAAGACGACGCTTGCCTGTGGCTTCGCCCGCGATTGGGCAAAGCGCTTCCCGTCCGAGCGGGTGCTGCTGCTCTCGACCGACCCGGCCCATTCGCTGGGGGATGTCTTACAAGTGCCGGTGAGTGATACTCCCACGGTTTTGCCCGACCTTGCCAACCTGACCGTCCGGGCGCTCGATGCGCAGGCTCTGCTCCAGGAATTCAAGACTCGCCACGGCGATGTGCTCGAACTTTTAGTTGAACGCGGCAGCTTTGCTGAGGCCGAAGACCTTGGGCCGGTCTGGAATTTGATCTGGCCGGGGCTCGACGAACTGATGAGCTTACTTGAAATGCAGCGGCTCCTGCGCGACCAGCAGGTGGACCGGCTCGTCGTGGACATGGCCCCGAGCGGCCATACCCTCAACTTGCTCGGGCTGATGGATTTTCTCGACAACTTCTTAGGAGCGCTCGAACTCTTTCAAGAAAAACACCGGGTTATCAGCCGGACTTTTGGAAAGTACCAGCCGGATGGGGCCGATACGTTTTTGCAGACGATGCACACCGACCTCGCAGACGGGCGGCGGCTTTTTCAGGATGTTAGCCACACCGCCTGTCTGGTGGTTGCAAATGCCGAACAGATGAGCCTGCTGGAGACCGAGCGGCTACTCACAGCGCTCGCCGGTCTGAAAATTCCCTGTGGCGGTATCTTTGTCAACCGGGTTCTTTTTGATGCCCAGGACCGTGACCGCTACAGCGAGCAACAGGCCCTGCTCAGCAAATTTGCCGACCTCCACGAGCGGGTGCTGCTGGTGCCCCAACAGGCGCAAGAACCCCTGGGGGGTGCGGCACTGGACCGGACAACCGCGACAATTCAAAAGCAAGTCCCGCTCCCGGCTCCCGGCGTATTGAAGGCAGTCTGTTGGCCGCTCAGAGTGGCGCCGGGACTGGGAGATTTTGTCACTGCCGGACAACGGTTGATCGTAGTGGGCGGCAAGGGCGGCGTCGGCAAGAGCACCGTCGCCGCTTCGATTGCCTGGGCAATGGCCGAGCGGCACCCGGATTGCCAGATCCGAGCAATCTCGATAGACCCGGCACATTCCCTGGGAGATGCCTTCGGCACCCGGCTGCAACACGAGCCTTCGGCCCTCACCGCTAACCTGAGCGCCCAGGAAATCGATGCTCAAGTCGTCTTAAACCAGTTTCGCAACGATTATCTCTGGGAACTCGCCGACATGATGAGCGGCGAAGACGGCAACGAAGATTTGTCGCTCGCCTACGGTCCTGAAGCCTGGCGCAAGATTGTCGAGCAGGCGCTACCGGGACTCGACGAGATGTTGTCGCTCGTCGCCATCATGGACTGCCTCAACCAGAATGAGCAAAACCTGGTAATCCTCGACACGGCACCGACCGGCCACCTGCTGCGCTTTCTAGAGATGCCGCTTGCCCTGGAAGAATGGCTGGGCTGGATTTTCAAGCTCTGGGTCAAGTATCAGGATATGCTGGGGCGCGTCGATTTTATGAGTCGGTTGCGCCGGTTGCGTCGAGAGGTCGTGCAGACCCACAAGCAGCTCAAAGATAGCCGCTATACGCAGTTTGTCAGTGTCTTTCAGGCACGCTCGGCTATCCTCGCAGAAACCGTCAGGCTGATGGATACCCTCGCTCAGATGGGCATCGCCCAGGACTACGCCGTCTGGAATCGCTTTTTACCCGATAACGAAATTGACCCCGGTCTCTTTGTTGGTCGCAAAATCGTGCGCCTGCCCGAGCTGCCGAGAAGCGTCGAACCTCTGGAGCGTATTCAAGGTGCTGCCGGGCTTTTATTTGACCCGGTCAGCGTGACAGTCTAGCTGGGTGTGGGAACACTGGTCGGATACTGTCCTGGAGAAGCGATGCGCCCTCAACTGTTACACGGCAAGATTCGCCCGAAAATCAAGAGCATGCCCAGACAGAAGTCGGAGGCGGCCGTCTACCTGGATGTCTACAAATTAGCGGTTGAAAGAGAACGCCTTGAGCGCGAACTTTCGACCCTTCAGCATCGCAGTGTTCAGATTCAAGAGCGCGTTGCCGAGATCAACAAGCAAGTGAACGGTCTTGAGAAGGGCGCTCAGGAAAGTCGGGAGCCGCTTGCTGCTCCAGTCAAACCGGTCAGTGCTGCTTCGACCGGTGACTACAAGACTTTGTTCTTCGAATATTAGAGTTCATACTGGCATAAATATTCGGCAATCCGGCCTTTGAGCTGATTGCCGAATATCCGCATGGATAGGAGTTATTTGCTTGCCCTAAGTATAACTACCGAAGCTCTTCAAACTTTAGAAGTGTCGCTAAAATAGTCGCCTATACTAGTTAGAATCAGAGCTTTGCGGGTACAGATTATGAGCGATCTATTCAAAGGGTTTGCCGAGCTGCTTGAGCTTGCCAAAACCCTGGAAGAGAAAGCGGCCAATGGCGAGTTGAAGGCAGATTTTCAAGTAAACAGCCGCGGATTCAGCAGTATTCCTCGCCAGGGCGGCATTCCGGGGGGCATCGGTGCCAGTCGTATCCGCCCGACTGAGACTCCCGAGCCTGCCGTAATCGTCACTCCACCACCGACGCCCGGACCGACAACCGACGACCAGGCCTCGCTTGCGGCAGTCGGTGGGCTTTCAGAAGTGCTCAGAGCCCTGCGCGAACTCATTGAAATTCCGCTCAAGCGCCCCGAACTCCTGACCCGCCTCGGCCTCGAAGCGCCACGCGGTGTGCTCATGGTCGGCCCGCCCGGCACCGGCAAGACCCTCACTGCCCGTGCCCTGGCCGAAGACCTGGGAGTCAATTACATCGCCATCGTCGGCCCCGAAGTGATGGGCAAGTTTTATGGCGAGGCCGAAGCTCGGCTACGGGCCATCTTTGAGAAAGCGGCCCGCTCCGCTCCCTGCATCGTCTTCATCGACGAGATTGATAGCCTCGCACCCGACCGCAGCAAAGTGGAAGGCGAAGTCGAAAAGCGGCTCGTCGCTCAACTGCTGGGCCTGATGGACGGTTTTGCAAAGACGCCGGGGGTGATCGTGCTCGCGGCCACCAACTGTCCTGATACCCTCGACCCGGCCCTCAGACGTCCCGGCCGATTTGACCGGGAAGTGCGCTTCGGTGTACCGGATCGGGCCGGTCGGCTCGAAATTCTGCAGATCCTCACGACCGCGATGCCCCTCGAAAGCTCGGTCAATCTCGAAACCGTTGCCGATTTAGCCGTCGGCTTCGTCGGCGCCGACCTCAAAGGCCTGTGCCAGAAAGCTGCCTACAACGCGCTGCGCCGCCTGGTACCTGACCTCAAGTCTTCTGTACCCGACGAGATGAGCGTGCGGCACGACGATTTTGTGCAGGCGCTCAAGTCGGTCAAACCCTCGGTGTTGCGCTCGGTGGAAGTCGAGACGCCCAATCTGTCCTGGGAGGAGATTGGCGGGCTTGAAAGCGTCAAACAGACCCTCAAAGAGTCGGTAGAAGGGGCATTGCTCTACCCGGAACTCTACCGGCAGACGCGGGCACGGGCACCGCGCGGCATCCTGCTCTGGGGACCGCCCGGCACCGGCAAGACCTTACTGGCGCGGGCAATTGCCGCCCAGGGCCGGGCCAATTTCATCGCCGTCAATGGCCCCGAGTTGCTGAGCCGCTGGGTGGGAGCAGCCGAGCAGGCGGTGCGCGAACTGTTTGCAAAAGCGCGGCAAGCCTCGCCCTGCGTCGTCTTCATCGATGAAATCGACACCCTTGCCCCGGCACGCGGGCGATTCGTGGGCGATTCGGGCGTGAGCGACCGGGTAGTCGGCCAGTTATTGACCGAACTCGACGGCCTCGAAGAAGCGCCGGGACTACTTCTCATTGGGGCCACCAACCGACCCGACGCTCTCGACCCGGCTCTCCTACGCGCCGGTCGCCTTGACTTACAGCTCAAAATCGACCTGCCGGACCCGGCAAGCCGCCTTGCCATCTTGAGAGTCCACAACCAGGGTCGCCCGCTGCACAAAGTCGAACTCGAAGGCTGGGCCGAGTGTACCGAGGGCTGGAGCGGGGCTGATCTGGCCCTACTCACTAACCAGGCGGCGCTCACCGCTATCCGGCGTCACCGGGCAAATGGCCAGACCGACCCTGAGAGCCTGCGCATCGAAGCCGATGACTTCGCCCAGGCCCATCGACTGCTGCTGGCCCAGCGTCAGGCGGAATGACATCTTGGCATCTGTGAAGATACTGTAATACTGGTTTTTACCTGTATAAATACGGATAAATTTCAGGAAGCTAATGGGAATGAAGGCAAAAAAGCAACATTCATTAATCAGTAATTGCCCGGCTATATTGTTCGTCTCTAAGTCCTATTCTTGTGTATGTAGGCCGCGTCCCGAACGTCCGTCTCCACGGCAGGGGAAAGGCTTATGAACACCGATTATCTTAGGTATGCACAATGGCCGTTGAGAAAGTGAACTCCTCCTCTAGCTTGGCTGAAGTTATCGACCGTATCCTCGACAAAGGTATCGTGATCGATATCTGGGCTCGCGTTTCTCTCGTGGGTATCGAACTGCTGGCTGTCGAAGCCCGCGTCGTAATCGCCTCGGTAGAGACCTACTTGAAGTACGCCGAAGCCATCGGCCTGACCACCCAGGCTGCCGTCCCAGCTTAGTAGCAACAACAGGGGGCTCCGAGCCCCCTATTTTTCAAGATTTTGCCATCATCCTGATTTGATTCCCCACGAGGGCACCCCATGAGTGTGTTGAAAGATTCGTGGCTGAAGCGCACCCGCGAGCTAACCCGCGAACGCCAGCAACAGAATATCGAGCGCCAACGCGAGACCCTTGCGGCCCTCGAAAAGACCAGCCAGATGCGCCAGGAGTGCGCCGAAACAGAACGTCAGCAGCGCAGCGACGAGCGCAGCGATTTTGTGAAGACCCGCGCCGAGTTGATGGAGCAGTCGCGCCTGCAACAACAGGCCAATGCCCGCATCCTCCGCGCCGACCTCAACCAGTTCAAGGCCCAGTTGCAAGAAGGAACCCAGGCTTTCCTGGCCGACACCACTCAGGCTCGGGCTCAGATGAGTGCAAGGCTCCACGACCAGCTTGACGGTTTCCGGCTGCACCTTGCCCAGGATGTCGAGCAACTGCTCGGTGATATGGCGACGCTTCGTTCGCAAGAGAGTGCCGTCCGCCGTGCCGAGCTCCAGCGCTTTCACACAGAACTCGAAAGCCAGATGCAGCATTTTCTCGTCAGCACCGCCGAGGACCGTTCGGCGATGGGTCAGGCTGTTGCCGAGTCTTTGCAAGATTTTCACCGGTTGCTGGTCCAGGATGTCCGGCAGATGCGCGGTGAGACCCAGGAGATGATGGCTGACATCGAGCGCGCCCATCTTGAGCGTTCTACGATTTTGCGCGCAAAATTGCACGCTTTTCACCGACACCTCAAAGCGCAGATGTGGGCACTCGACAAGCCGGTACCCGTCAGCGAACCCGTTAAACCGGTCCGGCCCGCAGTCGCAAGACTTCAGCCCGCGCCGAGAGCCGTGGTCAGCACCCCGCAGCCGACCGCAAGCACCCCGAAACCGGTCGTGAATACTCCGCAGCCGGTGATGAGCGCTCCACCTGTAGTGACCGCCCCGCAACCGGCGGCGAGCATCCCACAGCCCGTGGCAAGCGTCCCGCAGCCAGTCGTGAGTGCTCCGCAACCGGTCGTTGCGGTGAAGCCCGCACCCGCACCGAAACCGGCCCTGCCTGCCGTAATCCTGACCCCACCCGAACTACCGGCAAATGCCCTGCAGGTCTACGAACTGCTCGGCCGGACCGGGGGCAGCCTGATGCATGAGCTGGAAGTAGCTCTCAGCATCAACCGCTTCCAGGCTACCGACGCTCTGCGCCTTTTGATCGACGGCAATCTCGTCGTCAAGCGCGGTCGTACCTACCAGCTCAAAGCCCACGCCACTGAGGAAATCTCCGAGTGACCACCGTACTGCAGACCCGTCCCCGGCAATTTGTCAGCACCCCTTCTGTCGAGCGGGTGACGCAGCGGGCGCTGCGCTTTCTCCAATCAGGATTCTCCGTGCATCTGCGCGGTCCGGCCGGCACCGGCAAGACCACCCTCGCGATGCACCTCGCGGCCCTGTTGGGTCGCCCGATGATGCTGATTTTTGGAGACGACGATTCGCGCACGTCCGACTTGATCGGCAACCAGCAGGGTTACAGCCGCAAGAAAGTGGTCGATAACTACATTCACTCCGTCGTCAAGATGGAAGACGAACTCAAGCACAACTGGGTCGATTCGCGCCTGACGATGGCCTGCCGCGAAGGCTTCACCCTCGTCTACGACGAATTCAACCGCTCGCGGCCGGAAGTCAACAACGTGCTGCTCTCGGCCCTCGAAGAAAAGCTCCTGGCCCTGCCGCCCAACGCCGACCGCAGCGAGTACGTGCGCGTCCACGCCGATTTTCGCGGCATCTTCACCTCCAACCCCGAGGAATATTGCGGCGTCCACAAGACCCAGGACGCCCTGATGGATCGCCTCGTGACTATCGATATCCCCGAGCCGGACGCGCTCACCCAGCAAGAAATCCTCATCCACAAAGTCGAAATCGGTGCTTCCCAGGCAGCAATCATTACGGGTCTGGTCAGCTCCTTTCGCGAACAGACCCAGACCGACAAGTCCTCGGGCCTGCGGGCGAGCATGATGATTGCCCGCGTCTGCAAAGAGCACCAGATCGCTATCGTCGGCACGAACCCGGATTTCCACGATCTGTGCTGCGATGTGCTCCTCTCGCGCTGTGCTGCGTCGCAATCGCAAGGACAGGCCGTTTTGGGGGAACTCTTGAAGAGTATCTAGTCGGAGCGCGCATTGAGCACACTACAGACCCAGGGCGGCACTGACCGCCGAGGCATCGCCAATTCGACCCAGGGTTCAACCCTGGCAGACATCCTGGAGCGCGTCCTCGACAAGGGCATCGTGATCGCAGGTGACATCAGCGTTTCGGTCGGTTCGACCGAACTGCTCAATATCCGAATTCGACTTTTGATCTCCTCAGTCGATCGCGCTCGCGAGATGGGCATCAACTGGTGGGAAGGCGACCCGCACCTCACCAGTCAGTCGCGGGCCTTGATGGAAACCAATCAGAAACTGCTCGACCGCGTCGCGATCCTTGAAACCCAGCTCAAGTCCCTGCAAGCGGCGAGTGTCGAGGCATGAGTACCGCCCTCGTTCCTCCGCTTCCTGAAAAGCGCAACCTGGGTCTTGCACCGCTCCTTTTGAGCCTCGTCGAACTGGTACGCCAGTTGCTCGAAGCACAGGTTATCCGCCGCATGGAATCTGGCACGCTCGCGGACGACGACCTTGACCGGGCTTCTATCAGCCTGCGCCGCTTAGAAGAGCAGGTAATCGACGTCTGCAACGTGCTCGAAATCGACCCGGCCGACCTGAATGTTGATCTGGGGGAAGTGGGTACGCTGTTGCCGGGTAAAGACGGCTACTACCCAGGGCAGAAGACCGGGAGCAGTTCAATTCTCGAACTACTCGACCGGCTTTTGCATACAGGCGTCGTGATCGAAGGCAAAGTCGATCTTGGCCTTGCCCAACTCGACCTCGTTCACGCCCGGCTGCAGCTGGTACTCACTTCAAGACCGCTTTAGGAAAACCGATGACTCAGAGCGTTTATCTCTACGGAATCCTGCCCGCACCGGGTCCGACCGACCTCGAGCTTGAGGGTCTTGACCGCAAGCCGGTGCAGACTCAGTCCCTCGACGGCTTTCGCATCCTCTATTCAGAAGCCAGCCAGCCCAAGTATCTGGCCAGCCGCCGCAACTTGCTCAGCCACGAGCGCGTGCTCGAAGCCGTGATGCACCAGGGCTACCGCACCGTGTTGCCATTGCAGTTCGGCCTCGTCGTCGATGACTGGAGCGGCGTCAGCGAACAGCTGACCGTACCCTACGGCCAGGCTCTCACCCGACTCTTCGAGCGCATCGACGGCCAGCGCGAAGTCAGCCTCAAGCTCTTCTGGGACGAAGCAGCGGAGTTGAAAGCACTGATGGCCGAGCGGCCTGACCTGCAAAGTCAGCGCGATGCCCTGGTCGGCACGCCCCTCAGCATGGAAGCGGTGATTGCTATCGGCCAGCTCATCGAGGCAGGTATGACCGAGCGTCGCCAGGCCATTGTCGAGATTTTTACCAACGCACTCAGCGACCTGGTTCACGAAACGGTCGAAAACGATCCGCTGACCCCCGACATGATCTACAACGCCGCCTATCTGATTGCCTGGGAGTCAGAATCGACCTTCGGTGAACGGGTAGAGGTCCTGGATAGTCGGTTCGAGGACCGCCTGCGCATCCGCTACAACAACTTCACTGCCCCCTTCAACTTTGCCCAACTCACCGGCCTGGAGCGCGACTAATGATCTTTGACGTTCTTTTTTTCCCGGTCACGAGCATTGCCTGGATCGGCAAGCAAATTCACGAGCGCACCACCACTGAGATGGACGACCGCGACAACCTCAACAAGCGTCTTCTAAACCTGCAACTCGCCTTTGACCTCGGTGAGCTTGAAGAGGAAGATTTTGAAGTTCAAGAAGAAGCGTTACTCCTGCAAATCGAAGCACTGGCAGCCGAGGAAGCACTGGCAGCCGAAGAAGCACTGGCAGCTGAAGCAGTCGCGTGATTGCCGATAAATAGTCCCACACTGACCCTTGTCCGACTTTCAGGACAGGGGTTTTTCGTCGAAGACTTTCTAATGTTTGGATTATTCCGATATTTTCATCAACTCTTATTCAAGAACTTACAGAATAATTACATTAGTTCTTGCCTTAATCATTAGAGATTTTTGTAGGCTTCTAAACTTTAAATCAGACAAGATAAAGCGACATTTTGATTAAATAATCTTTTGTGAAGTGCTTGTTATAGCGGTCCTTCCTGAAGGGAATGCTTGAATCAGCCGGCGTTTGTACGTTCGCGACTGCCCTGGGTCGAGCGCCAGCCAGCCGTTGACGGACTCAAGCTCCGTCCTCAGCGATTCGGAATGCTTGCGCAGCTTGAGCTTGCGTACTCAACTAAAACTAAGGTGACGTGTCCATGAGTACTGTCCTGGTTGTTGAAGATACTTTAACGGAAATGGAGATCCTGGTCAGCTGCCTCCGCCAGGGTGGCCTCCACGTGGTCACCGCCGCCAGCAGCGAAGAGGCGCGGATCAAAATCGACAAAGACAAGCCCGATGCGATCGTCCTCGATGTGGTGCTGCCCGGTCGCAGCGGCTACGAACTGTGCCGTTCGCTGAAAGCCCAGGCACATACCAGCAAAATCCCGGTCGTTTTGTGCTCGACCAAAGGCAGCGACATGGACCGCTATTGGGGTATGAAGCAGGGAGCCGACGCCTACTTGCACAAGCCCATCGACCAGGAAGAACTCGTGCGCACTGTCAAAATGCTCCTTCGTCCTTGAGGGGGGAGACAATGGCTGACGAGAGAAAATCCATACTGACGGCGAGCAAGCCCACCCAGGTTGACAATCGCCAGTTTCTCGCTTTTGCGGTGACGCCTGAGACGGTTGCCCTGGTCCCAGTCGAGCAGGTCGTCGAGATTCTCTCAGCTGCAACGGCTGAGATCGTCCCCTTGCCCCAGATGCCGGAGTGCGTCGTCGGAGTCTACAACTGGCGGGGAGAAATCCTCTGGATGGTCGATCTGGGCGCACTGCTCGGCTACGATTCAGCGGATTATGCCGGCCAGACCTGCACCGCGATTGTTGTCCACGCCGAGGGACAACGCCTGGGCTTGATTGTCACCCAGGTCGAAGAGACTGTCTGGTACGCACAAGACCAGATCCAGCCGGCACCACCGATGGCATTTGCTTCAGAACTGGAGCCATTTTTGCAGGGCTACCTGCTCAAAGAAGACGGCAGCACGCTGCTGGTGCTCGACGCACCGGCCATTTTGCATGCGCCCCTCTGGCAAGTTCCCCGCTGATTACTGAACACTACTGCATTTAAGAGGCCCGACCGATGACCGCGACCTATCGAAACCAACGCAACGGAGCCGAAGCGAAGATCGTCTCCAGCCCCCCCGCCACTCCCGTGCAACAAATTATCGAGCGAGCCACGACGCTGCGCACCCAGCTTGAGGGTGACAGCGCCGTTGCGACCGACTCGGTACTCTCGGCGCTGGTGGAGATGGAGAGGCTGGCCACAGGCATCTCGGCAAGTCTCGACGAACAGTCGGCTCAGCGCGACGACGAGCGATTTAAAGCCGAGCGCGACAAGTTGTTTGCGATCGTCGCCAATATCCGCCAGAGCCTCGACCTCGACACGATCTTCAAAACAGCGGTCACCGAGACTCAGCAACTCCTGAAAGTAGACCGGGCCGTCATCTACAAATTTGACGCCGACTACAACGGTGTCGTGGTTGCTGAGGCGGTCGTGCCCGGCTGGACCATTTCGCTGGGAATGCCGATCATCGATACCTGTTTCCAAAAGACAAAAGCTTCCCAGTACGCTACCAACCGCATAGCTGCCACCGACGACATTTACCACGCCGGTCTGACTCCCTGCCACATCCAGTTGCTGGAGCGCTTCCAGGTCAAGGCCAACCTGGTCGTCCCGATTTTGCAGGGTGAAAAGGTCTGGGGCCTGCTGATCATGCACCAGTGCGACCGGATTCGCCACTGGGAAGAGTCTGAAATCAACCTCCTCTACCAGATTGCCACCCAGCTCACCGTCGCCATCCAGCAGGGCGAATCCCTCGGCATTGAACAACAAAAAGCCAGGATCGAGCGCGACAAGCTCTTCTCGATTGTCAGCGGCATCCGCCAGAGTCTCGACCTTGATGTCATCTTCAAAGAAACCGTGACTGGCGTCCGCGGCCTCCTCGAAGCCGACCGGGTCGTCATCTATAAATTTGACCCCGAATACAACGGTATCGTCGTTGCCGAATCGATGCTGCCGGGCTGGACACCGTCGCTCGGTGTGCCGATCGTTGACACCTGTTTTCAACAAACAAAAGCGGGCCAGTACATCACCAACAGCATCGCTGCCACCGATGATGTCTACAAGGCTGGTCTGACTCCTTGCCACATCCAGTTGCTGGAGCGCTTCCAGGTCAAGGCCAACCTGGTCGTCCCGATTTTGCAGGGTGAAAAGGTCTGGGGCCTGCTGATTGTGCACCAGTGCGCCCACACTCGCCACTGGGAAGAGTCTGAAATCAGCCTCCTCTACCAGATTGCCACCCAGCTCACCGTCGCCATTCAGCAGGGCGAACTGATTTTGCAAGCCCAGCGCCAGGCGCAAGTAGAACAGGACAAGTCCCAGTTGCGCGAGCGACTCTTCCAGGTCATCACCGAGATCCGGCGCTCCCTCGACATCGACACGATTTTCCAGACGGCCACCCGCGAGTCGCGCTACTTGTTACAGGCAGAAAGAGTCGCCGTCTACAAGTTTGACGACGATTGGGGCGGCGAATTTATCGCCGAATCGATCGCGGGCAACTGGGTACGCCTGATCGGTACCGACCGGGCCCGTATCGACGACACCAACCTTAAAGCCAGCCAGGGTGGCCGCTACCGCAACAACGAAAGCTCGGTCGTGAACGACATTTACGCTACCGGCTTCGACCTGTGCCACATCGAGATCCTGGAACGGTTCCAGGCAAGAGCCTACATCATCGTGCCCATCTTCAAAGAGCAGCAGCTCTGGGGCCTTTTTGCCGCCTACCAGAACTCCGGACCGCGCCACTGGCAGGAATTTGAAGTCGATTTCCTCTACCAGATTGCGACCCAGCTCACCGTCGGTCTGCAGCAGTCCGAATCCTTCTTGATCTCTCAACTGCAGTCTCAGCGGCTCGCCGAGGGCGCTCGCCAGCAAAAAGAGGCAAAAGAGCTGATCCAGCGCCGGGCCATGGAACTCTTGACCGAAGTCGATCCCGTCAGCCGGGGCGACCTCACGGTGCGAGCCCGAGTCACCGATGACGAATTGGGAACGGTCGCCGATTCCTATAACCAGACCATCGAAAACCTCAGCCAGATCGTCATCCAGGTGCAGTCAGCCGCCACCGAGGTGACCGACGTCGCCACCACCAACGGCCTATCGATTCAAGCACTCTCGAACGACGCGCTTCACCAGGCAGAAGAAATTTCCCACGCCCTGGAGCAAATTCAGAAGGTGGCCGCGACGACCCTGATCGTTGCTTCTTCCGCCCGTGAAACCGAGCAGGCCGTTCAGCAGGCCAACGAGACCGTCGCCCAGGGCGATGCGGCGATGAACCGCACCGTCGAAGGTATCCTGGTCATCCGCGACACGGTGGCGGCCACGGCTAAGAAGATCAAGCGCCTCAGCGAGTCTTCTCAGAAGATTTCAAAAGTGGTGAGCTTGATCAGCAACTTCGCCGCCCAGACCAACCTGCTCGCCCTCAACGCTTCGATTGAAGCGGCACGGGCCGGAGAACAGGGCCGAGGCTTCGCAGTCGTTGCCGACGAAGTGCGCTCCCTCGCTCGTCAGTCAGCAGCAGCCACGGCTGAAATCGAGAAACTCGTTCAAGAAATTCAGACGGAAACCAGCGAAGTCTCCGCGGCCATGGAAGCCGGCACCGAGCAGGTCGTCAAGGGTACACAGCTCGTCAACGAAACCCGCCAGAGCCTGACGGCCATTGCCGCCGTCGCCGGGCAAATCAAGGGGATGGTCGAGTCGATTGCCCTTGCCTCCGTCAATCAGACCGAAGAATCGCAGACAGCAACTTCGATCATCGCCGGGGTGGCCACGATGGCCAACAAGACTTCCAAAGATGCCCTGAGCACGATGGAAGCGTTCCAAAAGCTGCTGGATACGGCCCGCGCCCTTCAGACCAGCGTCGGCCAATTCAAAGTCGAATAGGTGGACCCATGGTAATCAACGCCAGCATCCGGGAGCGGGCGACTCAGTTCTTCATCCAGGAAGCACCTGAACTGCTCCAGGTCATCGAGCAAGAACTGTTGTCGCTCGCACAACAGCGCAGCCCCCAGAAAGTGCACAGCCTGATGCGGGCTGCCCACTCACTCAAAGGGGGCGCGGCGAGCGTCGGCCTCGAAACGGTCACGACCATTGCCCACCGTCTGGAGGACTTTTTTAGAGCCCTCCACCACGAAGCGGTCGTGATCGATTCGGAACTGGAGGAGTTGTTACTGCAGGGGTTCGACAGCCTGCGCAACCCGCTGATGGAAGTGATTACGAAGGGTCGTCTCAACAAGACGGCAGCCCTCAAGACGGCGGAGGAAGCCTTCCTCCGCCTCGACGAACGCCTCGGTTCCTACGGCCCGGCAGAACTACCGACCTCCGCAGAACTGGGGGTCGATATGACCGCCTCTATTTTCACAGTCGATGTCGTCCAGGGGCTGGAGCGGTTGCGCTCAGTAGTCTCGGAGCGCAGCAACCCGGCTTTGACCGGGGAACTGCGCACCCAGGCTGAGGTCTTCCTGGGCCTGGCAGACCTGCTGGAACTGCCTGGTTTTGCCGAGATTGCCCGCTACACGATGGCGGCCATCGACCTGCACCCGACCCAGGGGTACACCATCGCCCAGATCGC
>JANNPH010000108.1:0-18761 GCA_031399965.1 Gloeobacteraceae cyanobacterium SOY_34_metabat_159
ATTTTGTGCTGACCGGCTGCCGGGTTGCGGGGCAAGTGGTGGCCCTACCCGTAGAAATGGGGAGTCCTTTGCCGATGTCGTGGCTTGTCGCCGATGTCGTTTACCCGGATGGTACGCCGCTCGCAGTGAGCTGTGACTCGCAGGGAAAGTGTGAGGTTCAAAGTCCCGGCCAATCGGGTCCGCTTACCGGGCCGTTGCCGGTAGGCTGGTCTTTGTACCTGCAGCCCCCAGATATCGTGCTCTTCGAGGGCTGGTTCGTCGGAGTGCGTCCGGTCGAACCGTCGGGGCTCACGACGGACGCGTCGCGTCGGAGTAATAGACAACTGGTGGACTACCTGCCGCTATGGGATTGCCTGGATCGACTGATGGTCCTGCGGCCTGAAGACCTGACCATGAGCAAAACCTGGCGGCGCCAGGCCGAGCAATCCCTGCGCACGTCGGGGTTGGGCGGGATGGACGACGCGGCCATCGACCGTTTTGTCGAGTCCTTCTGGGAGGCATTGCCCCAGGCAGTGTTTTATCCGCCGGTCCTGCAAGACCGGTGCCATCTGGTCGTCGATGTGGGTGCTGACCGGCGAGTGAGCGCTATCTTTCGGCCCCAATAGGTGTGCTTGCACACACGAATCCGGTCCTTTCAGGTTAGTCTGGTTGAGAAACCAAGCTGAACCCAGGCACGCGTGGTCGCCACTTTTGAACTCGATCTATCCAAATTATTTCCCTTTGCGCTCGATGATTTTCAAAGGGAAGCAATCGCTGCGCTCAACGATGATGAATCGGTCGTAGTTTGCGCACCGACCGGCTCCGGTAAGACCGTGATTGCCGAGTACACAGTCTACCGGGCCATCGCCCGCAAACGGCGCGTCTTCTACACCACGCCGCTCAAGGCGCTTTCTAATCAAAAATTCCGCGATTTCTCGCTGCAATTCGGCCCTGACCAGGTGGGTCTACTGACTGGCGACATCTCGGTCAACCGCGAAGCACCCGTGGTCGTGATGACCACCGAGATCTTCCGCAACATGCTCTACGGCATGCCTCTCGGCGAGATGGGTACTTCCTTAAGAGATGTAGAGGCGGTGATCCTCGACGAGTGCCACTATATGAACGACTCCCAGCGCGGCACCGTCTGGGAAGAATCGATTATCTACTGTCCGGCAAACGTTCAACTGGTTGCCCTCTCGGCCACGATTGCCAACGCCAACCAACTCACCGACTGGATAGCCAAGGTCCACGGGCCGACCCGGCTCATCTACTCAGATTTTCGGCCTGTGCCCCTGCAATATCACTTCTGTTCGCCCAAGGGGCTTTTTCCGCTGCTTGAAAAGGGCACCAAGCGCATCAACAATCACTTCAAAAACGACAAAAAGCGCGTGCGCGGCGAGCGCAATCCTCAGGCCGATTCCCCGAGTCACAAGTACGTCATCAGCCAGCTTGCCCGGCGCGACATGCTCCCGGCCATCTACTTCATCTTCAGCCGCCGGGGCTGCGACCAGGCCCTCGAAGACCTCGGAGATATCTGCCTACTGGACTCAGAAGAACAGGCACGGCTCAAAGCCCAGGTCGATGACTTTGTGCTCTACCACCCGGAAGCGGTGCGCACCCATCAACTCACCCAGATCTACAACGGCATCGCCGTTCACCACGCCGGGGTGCTACCGGCCTGGAAGGGTCTGATTGAAGAACTCTTCCAGCAAGGACTGATTAAAGTCGTCTTTGCCACCGAGACCCTGGCGGCTGGTATCAACATGCCTGCGCGGACAACAGTGATCTCGATGCTCTCGAAGCGTACCGACCGCGGCCACCGCCCGCTCAACGCCTCCGAATTTTTGCAGATGTCGGGCCGGGCCGGACGGCGCGGCATGGACGAGGTCGGCCACGTGGTCACCCTCCAGAGTCCCTTTGAATCGGCCCCCGAGGCAGCGGCTCTTGCCACCTCGCAACCCGACCCGCTGGTGAGCCAGTTCACCCCGAGCTATGGCATGGTGCTCAACTTACTGGAGCGCCACTCGCTCGAAAACGCCCGTCGGCTTATCGAAAATAGCTTTGGGCAATACCTTGCCACTTTGCACCTTGAGCCAGTCCGCCAGGAGTATGCCGAGGTCAGTGCCGAACTGGCCCGCATGGACGGTGGCGATGCGCCGGTGAGCGAAGCCGAACTGACCGCCTACGAAAAGCGGCGCGGCCAGCTGCGCGAGAGCCGCCGCCTGTTGATGCTCCTCAAAGAACAGTCCGACCGCGACCGTGAACAGGGTCTTACCCAGCAGATGAAATTTGCCCTGTGCGGCGCCCTGCTGGTGATTATCGACCCGATGGACCGCAACCCGAAGACGGCGGTGCTCGTGCGCAAGGTGCCCGGACCGCCCCTGATGCTCATCTGTCTCACCGCCGATAATCGCTGGGTGGTGACCGGGGTGGGCGGCGTGCTCGACTACCAGCCCCAGGCCACTGTCTTTGACGAAGCGGACACGCTCGCTATTCCCGGCCACCTCACCTTGCGACCAGGCGGCCACATCGCGGGCGGCCCGGAGAGCGAAAGCCTGAGTGGGCGGATGCCACAGTTGCCGGTGCCTGAGGCTCCCGAGGCCGTTCTTGAGCAAAAAGCCGAGGTCGAACGCCAGCGCATCGCCATGGAAGAACACCCGGCCCACCGCTGGACGGGCCGCTCCCAGCACCAGCGCTCCCAGGGACAGCGCGAGAAGTTGCTCAAGCGCCACCAGCGCCTCACAGAACAATTGAGCGGCGAATCGGACCGTTACTGGCAGGAGTTTCTCGGCCTGGTGCGCGTACTGGAACGCATGGAATTTCTCGCCAACAGCAAGCCCAGCAGCCTCGGAGCAGTGGCGTCGGCGATTCGTGGCGACAACGAGATGTGGCTGGCCCTCGCCCTGCTCTCACCGGCCGTCGAAAAGCTCAACCCCGTGCAGATGTCGGGCGTAGTGGCGGCCCTGGTCAGTGAGCCGCCCCGACCGAATACCTGGGCACACGTCGAACCTTCGCCCGAGATTGAAGAGGCGATTGGTGCGCTTCAGGAGGTGCGCCGGACAGTCGTGCGCACCCAGCGCCGCATCCTGATGCCCCTGCAGCGCCGCGCAAGCGACCCCAACCATCAGATTCCGCCGGTGTGGCTCGAAGCCCGCATGGTCGGCCTGGTCGAACTCTGGGCGAGCGGTGTCACCTGGGTTCATCTCTGCGAGAGCACCAACCTCGACGAAGGCGATCTGGTCCGCCTCCTGCGCCGCACCGCCGACCTCCTGCGCCAGGTCCCCCACGTGCCATTTCTGCCAGGAAGCGTCCGCGAAAGCTGCGACAAGGCCCAGCAACTACTCGACCGCTTCCCGGTGAGTGAAGTCGTCTAGTCTGGCCCTGCAACCTATTTGTCGCTGGTCCCGGCTCTAGTTTTACAGTAAATAGCCTGAAGAGTATCAGCCAAGGCAACCTGCTTGTTATTTTTGGGAGACCGATATCACGCTTCTTGGTACCGAAGACGACAAGGTCCGGTTCAAGCCCGACAGCGTTCATGCAAGAGGTCTTTTGTTCTAGATACGGTCAGCAGCGTGCTCAGGCCCGGCGACCCCACCCACTTCGCCGACCGGCAGAGGGGCTGCTGCCAGGAGCGGCAGCACGACAGTGAACGTGGTCCCACGGCCAGGCCCCGCGCTCTCGGCCCACACCCGCCCGCCGTGTAGCTTCACGACGTGATGGACAATAAATAGCCCCAGCCCCAGTCCTTTATGAGTGCGCGTGGATTCGTTGTCCGCCTGGCGGAAGCGTTCAAAAACGTGTGGCAGGAAGTCGGCTTCAATCCCTTCGCCGGTGTCGGTGACCGTAAGCCTGGCGACAGCATCACACGCCAGGTGCACCCGGATCTCGCCCCCGGAAGGAGTAAATTTGACGGCATTGGTCAGCAGGTTCCAGACTACCTGCGAGAAACGAGTGGAGTCTGCAACCAGGTGTATTTCAACGGCCAGAGACTCTTTGATGTCTACTTTTTTGTCCTCAGCGAGCGGGCGCACCGCTTCAAGGGCCGCAACCACCACTGCTCTCAGTTCAAGCGGTCGCGGCTGGATGTTCAAAGAGCCCCGCATAATGCGCGAGACATCGAGCAGGTCGTCGATGAGCTGCGTCTGCAACCGGGCGTTGCGCTCGATGATTTCAAGGGCACGCTCCTGCCCATCCGGGGGAACCTTGCCGCGCCGGAGCATCTGGGTCCAGCCGATAATCGGGTTGAGGGGAGTACGCAACTCGTGCCCGAGGATAGCCAGGAATTCATCTTTGATCCGGTTGGCAGCCTCGGCCTGCTCGCGGGCGGCTTGTTCGCCCAGTAGTTGCAATTTCCGCCCTTCTGCCAGTTTGCGCTCCGTGATGTCAAGTACGACGCCCGTTATGCGAGTGGCGTGGCCCTCCGGGCCAAACACGGTTTGCCCCCGATTTGCCAGGTGGTGAACGCTGCCGTCATCCCAATAGACGCGATACTCCAGGTTATGCTCTACTCCCTCGGCAATCGCCTGATCCAGCGAGCGCCTGAGAGGTTCGACATCGTCAGGATGAATGCGGGTAAAAACGTTTGCCAGTACAACCTGAAAATCGGGTGTTACCCCAAACAGGCTATAAACCTGTTCACTCCAGGTGATCTGATTTGTGAGCAAGTTCCAGTCCCAGATGCCGACCTGGGCACAATCCAACGCCAGGTTGAGCCGTTCCTGGCTCTCTTCAAGTCCCTGGTACAGACTGGAATTTTCCAAAGAAATAGCGATCTGAGTCGTTAAGATATTGAATGCCAACTGCTTTTGCTGGGTGAAAGCACCCGGAGTCGCATTATTCTCCAGATAGATAATGCCCAGTAGCTCAGATTGGTAGGTAATCGGCAAGCACGATACCGACCTCGGTCGCCGCCGAATCACGTACTCGTCTTCTGAGAAGAGATTTTGGACGGTGGCATCTTCTAAAAGAATACTTTCCTGGGTCCTCAACACATAGTTCAGCATCGATTGAGGAAGCTGAGAAATATCCGTAGCATTCAATGCGAGAGGGCGCGCAGTATCAAGCGCGTCCTCTTGGAGATTCAATTGAGTAGCCACCTCCAGGGTTAGAGTTCGGTCACGGTAGAGAAGTAAATAGCCAAGCTCTGCTCCTGCTTGCTCGATCACGATTTGCATCAGAGTTTGCAATAAGTTTGGCAGCAGGATTTCACTGGAGATGGTTTGAGAAGCTTTGACAATTGACAAAAAGTCAAGCTGCTCCGCACTACCCGAAAATGCCTCGTTAGTCGTCTGTGGTCTTTGAGGCAGCAAACTGGAGTAGCGCTCCTGCAGTTGTTCGACCTTGGCAATTGCCCCCCAACGGAGATAGGCATTCTGCGCCTCCCGCAGATAGGTTCTGGCAAACGCCATGAATTGCCTACCTGAATAAAACCTGGCGGCTAATTCATGCGCTAAAGCTTCAAACTGGACAAACTCATGTTCGCGGGCAAAGTGAATAGATTGCTCATAAAAGTCCATCGCCTCAAGATACCGCCCTTCAATGCGCGCAATCTCAGCAGCTGCAAGCTGGCACTTGTGCAAGAAATTTTCTGGACAGTGGTTGGCCCAGTAGCGCAACTGTTGCTGAAGCGCCTTCAGTGTTCCTGAATATTCAGCCTGTTCAGGAGCGGTCACTCGCGGGTAAATCGCCGTCAGCGTCAGGGCATGGTAGAGAACAAAGTCAGTTTCAATCGACAATGCCAGGGTAGCTACAGGGAAGTTAGAGATATGCTGCACCGATTTCAGCGCTTCTGCATACCGTTCGTGTGTAAAGAACACGATCAATTTAATGATGTGGTAAAAGATCAGCCCACTGACAAAGTTGGCTTCGGTAATCCGGGATAGTGCGTCGAGTTCGTCAAATTCATCGTCACTCAACGTCAGAGTAGAGTGAGTTAATCCACGCAAATTCATCAGCAATTGTTGCTGGAGCCGAATCGTCTGGTAAACTGCCTCATGTTTACATTGTTGGGCAAAGTCGGCGTATTTTTGGATGGCTCGATGCGCATTGGATAGCGAAGTACTCACGCTGAGGATCTGCCAGGAGCCCTGATAGCCATTGTAGTTGGCCATCGTGATCTCTCCTGCTTCTACGCAACCGAGAAACCCACGTTCCAGGAAGGGGAGATCGTTCTTCATGTGCTGGCGCCAGACGTTGATATGGCTACCATGAATATGTAAGACGGTGCCTCTGAATTGCAGATCGTTCAACTTTTCATTGAGCTCGATGGTCATTCTAGAAAACGCGTAGCCACCGGGAATATCTTGAAATACGGAGACCAGTAGCATCGAATACATACTGTAAGCAAAACAGGACTCTTCAGTGTTGCCAAATTGCAGAGAGTAGTTTACCGCTTTGAGAACTACAAGCGGAAAGAGCGTCGGTTTGCTCAGATAACACAGTGGTCCTGAGGTAGTCAGCAGACTGATGATGGCCCTTACGCCTGGGTCGTGAGCGACTGGAGCGTGCAGCAAATCTGAGATCTGGCGGTCGCCCAGGTAAACGACCACCTGCTCTCTTTCAAATTTCGTCGCCGCCTGCAGTTGTTCGATTGAATCTGGGTCCGGGAACGCGATGCCAAAAATCTGAAGTGCTTCTACGCCACGGGCCAGTGCCTCCTCGTACTTACCGGCAATCTGGTAGAGCCGAAGTTGACGGCTGTAGACACTGGCCTGATCGACCTTGGAGCGGACATTGAGCAGCAGAAGCTTGAAAAGTTCTTCCGCCGCTACTAGATCCCCCGTCAAGTACAGACACTCAGACAGCTCTAAAAATAGAGTAAAGGTCTGCTCGTAGTGATTACTCCAGGCGTCTTCAGCTACAAGGGTGGTGGCAACGGTCAGGTACTTTATCGCAGGGGCATAGGCGGTGGAGGCTTTTGCTTTCTGTGCCGCGACCAGGTTTAAGTGTCTCAATTCAGCCTTTTCCTGGACTTCTGTAATCAGTTCGAGTCCGAGATTGAGCTGGTTGACTACATCAAAAATATTCTCATCGAGCCGACCGAAAGCGATGTTTTTAAGTAGCAGACGCCCAATTGTGAGATGGACAGACTGCTTCTGGTCATCAGCAATCAAAGCGTAAGCCGCCTGTTGAATACGATCATGGTAGAAGCAGTAGGACCTTTCTGTGACCTCGGTGGATTCTACTGAAACGATGTATCCCCTCAAAATTGCTTCTCTCAGTGTCTCGGCTGTTTGGTCGGGAGTTTGCTCAGCAACGATCGCAAGCGTCTCCAGGTCGAAGCGGTTACCTACACAGGAGGCGAGTGCAAGCACCTTCTGAGTCTCCGACGGCAACTTCTGCATCCGTTGAATCATCAAGTTGACGATGTTGCCCGTAATGCCTTTGGCCTCAATCTGAGCCAGGTCCCACTGCCAGCCTCCCGTACTCCCCTCCTGATGAGGTGATGAAGGAATGAAAGTGAGTAGCCCCTCCTGATAAAGCGTCTTGAGAAATTCGTTGATGAAAAAAGGATTGCCGCCCGTCTTTTGAAATATCAACTGCGCCAGCGGTTCTGATCGTTCTGGTGAACAGCGCAGCGTTTCTGCAACCAGTTGACTGACACAATCGACATTCAGAGGAGCAACGACGATTTCTACTGTCGAGGTGCCGAGCTGTCGCAAGTTGTCCATCATTAGACTAAAGGGATGGGCCAGATCTACTTCGTTGTCTCGATAGACCAGGATGAAGCAAATATGTTGCAGGATAGACCCGGTGTAGATCGTTTGAATCAGATTCAAAGTGGCGCTATCTGCCCACTGCATATCGTCCAAAAGTACTGCAAGCGGTCGCTCTTTCTGAGCAAAAACAGCAATAAAGTTCTGAAAGACGAAGTTGAATCGATTTTGCGCTTCTGCAGGTCCTAAAGCCGGTACAAGCGGTTGTTCGCCGATAATCAGCTCCACCTCCGGTATGACATCCAATATTAATTTGCCGTTACTCCCCAACGCCGCCTGGATGTGTGCTTTCCAGGTCCCCAGTCTGGCTTCACTTTCAGTCAGAATCTGGCGAACCAGCATCTGAAACGCCTGCACAATCGTGGCGTAAGGAACGTCTCGCTTGTACTGATCAAACTTACCGGAGATGAAGCTACCGCGCTCGCGAATCACCGGCTTGTGCAGTTCGTTCACCAGTGACGATTTTCCAACCCCGGAATGACCGGAGACCAGCACAAGTTGTGGGGTTCTCTGAGTAACCACCTGTTCAAATGCCTGCAAAAGCTGAGCCAACGCCTGCTCCTGGCCGTAGAGCTTCTGGGGAATTTGCAAGCGCTCAGAAACATCCTGTTTACCCAGGACAAAAGGTTCGATTGCTCCAGTCGTCTCCAACACCCGCAAGCATTGCTCCAGATCAAACTGCAGTCCCAGGGCACTTTGATAGCGCTCCTCTGCGACTTTTGCCATCAATTTGAGGACGATGTCGGAGAGAATCCTGGGCAATGGGGGGTAGGGTGCTGAGTTTTCCCCGCTCCTGGCGCTCTGTTGACGACTGATATCGCCCGGTGGAACTGGTTGCCTCGCGATATGGCAGTGTACCCACTCCAGTGGATCGCTGCCCTGAAAGGGCAGTTGACCTGTCAGCATTTCGTAGAAAGTAACGCCCAGGGAGTACAGATCGCTGCGGTAGTCGATCCCTCGATTCACGCGCCCAGTTTGCTCTGGCGACAGGTAGGGCAGACTGCCTTCAATGCGGCTGGCACTGCTGACAAACTGCTGCCCGTAGGGGATGAAGGCCGCGATGCCGAAATTGCCGATTTTGACCTGGCCAGTTTCGGGATGAACCAGAATATTGGCAGGCTTGATGTCTTTGTGAATAATTTGCTTTTGGTGAACCGCTGCCAGGGCTTTGACGATCTGGATGGCGACTTTTAGAAACGAAGCAGGCTCGCGAAAATGACCCAGCGGTTCGAGCGATTGCCCGCCGAAGTCCTCCAGAATAAGGTAGGCCGCGCCCTGGTGC
Organism: Gloeobacteraceae cyanobacterium SOY_34_metabat_159; assembly: GCA_031399965.1. Taxonomy (GTDB): domain Bacteria; phylum Cyanobacteriota; class Cyanobacteriia; order Gloeobacterales; family Gloeobacteraceae; genus JANNPH01. Next base: position 8,977 of record JANNPH010000108.1, read on the forward strand.
AGTTCTAAAGCGCAGGCGTTGATAGTCCCGGATACATTTAATTGCTGGCAGATTGCATACTCATGTTTGAGTTGTTCGATGTTGCTGGGTGTACACCGTTCCGGGCGCAGTGCCTTGATGGCGACCTGGCGCTGATCGCTCTGTCTGACCGCACGATACAGGATTGTGGCTGCGTCTTCTTGTAGCAAAGCCGTTATTGTGAATCCAGGCAGTGAGTTCATCATTGTCAGGTCCTCTTCACTGTGACCAGGGCCGGTCTACAGGCCCACGCCATCGCAGCATCGAATATTCTTCACTTTAAACCCTGTGCATGCTGCTCGTGGGCGTCAGGTAGGTGTCCGAAAGTGGTAGATCGATGGTGAAAGCAGCACCTTTTCCCTCGCCCCCACACTCGACCCAGATCTCTCTGCCGTATGCCTTGACGATGTGCTGCACGACAAAAAAGCCCGGAGGTCTTCCGGGCGGTTGGAGTTTAGCAACGGGCTAGACAAACATGATTGCGATATGGAAGTCTGCCTGCTATGCCCCAACCTTGGACTTCTCTCATACTAGAGGACCTACCGCGGCGGACAACTGTACCAGGAGTATCAGCCTGTCGTCAGTTAGTACCTACTGAAAGGAAGAGAAGCCTCAGAGCAGCGAGGGCATTTAGCCTTCTACGCGGTCGCGGTACTCTTCGGCAGTGAGTGTATCGTTCAGTTCGGTGCTGTCGGTCAGACGCAATTTTAGAAGCCAGCCGTCGCCATAGGGATCGGCTCCGATCAGGGCCGGGTCCTCTACTGCTGAGGAGTTGACCGAGAGCACGGTGCCTGAGAGTGGGGCATAGAGTTCTTCGACGGCTTTGACCGATTCAATCGAGCCGAAGCTATCGCCTCGGGCGAGTAGTTCGCCTGCTTCCGGCAAAGAAACAAAGACAATGTCGCCCAGTTGATCGACTGCGAAGGCAGTCACTCCCACCACGACGATGTCGTCCTCGACGCGCAGGTACTCATGGGAGTCGAGATATTTGAGGTTAACCGGATATTCCAGGGCCATTCAGCATTCCTCATCAGTAAAACTTGCCACAAACGGATTCTACAAGCTACAGCGTATGCGGGCGATAAAAGGGACGCTTGACGACCTGGGCCGCGTAGCGCTTGCCGCGAATTTCGACTTCGATGGAAGAACCGACGGCAACCGGTGTCTTCACGTAGGCAAGCCCGATCGGTCGGTCGAGTGTTGGCGGCAACGTGCCGCTTGTCACCGTACCGGCCTGTTCCTCACCCGACCAGACCGGGTAGCCGTGGCGGGCAATCTGGCGCGAGTGCACCTCAAAACCGACCAAGCGGCGCGTGACACCGCTCGCTTTTTGAGCCAGTAGCGCCGTGCGCCCGATAAATTCAGGCTTGTCCCAATCGATCACCCAGGCGAGGGAAGCTTCAAGGGGCGTCGTCGATTCGTCCATGTCCTGACCGTAGAGGTGCATGGCCGCTTCGAGCCTGAGGGTGTCGCGCGCTCCCAGCCCGCAAGGAAGCACACCGCGCTCGATAAACTCCTGCCAGAGCGTGAGACCATCGGCGGCACTGGTCATGATCTCGAAGCCGTCCTCGCCGGTATAGCCGGTCCGGGCAATAAAAGCCGGTCTACCCAGCAGGTCTGTTTCGACGTGCTGAAAGCGGCTCAACCCACCGAGGTCAATATCGACCAGGGCCTGCAGGGTCTGTGGTGCGGCCGGGCCTTGCAGAGCCAGGAGTGTATGACTCGCGGTGCGGTCTTCAAATTCGACTTGCTGCAGGTGGCTTTCCAGCCAGCGGCGGTCCTTCTCGTTGGTGGCTCCGTTGACGATCACAAACCAATCTTGCGGACCTCGGCAATAAAAGATGACATCGTCGATGATGCCGCCCTGCTCGTTGAGCAGCAGTGTGTAGCAGGCCTCGCCAGGTTGCAGTTTACCCAGGTTCGAGGGCACGAGCTTCTGGAGTTGAGCAAGCAGGTCCGGACCCCTGAGCACGTACTTGCCCATGTGGGAGATATCAAAGACTCCCACCTGGTTGCGCACCGCCCGGTGTTCGGCTGTCAGGCCGCTATACTGCACGGGCATCTCCCAGCCGCCAAAGGGCACCATGCGCGCCCCCAGGCGTTTGTGGGCATCAAATAGAGGCGTGCGCTTCAGATCATTCATCGGTTGCCGGTCGTAAAAGCCTTGTGTATCCTAGCGCTCGCCGCTCAGGGACGACGGGTCCAGTTGTACACTGGCTCTGAGATATCGGTCCTGCAAGTGCATTTTCAGATTCTGTTCGCCGCCGTACCGCAACCGGTCGTCGATATCGGCCCGCTGTTTTTAATTGCCGCCGCCGCTTTTGCAGCGATCACCTGTGGGTTCGCCATGCAGCGCACATTGCGGTTGCTGCTCAGTCAGCCGGTCAAAGCGCGCGACAGACGCCTGCTACTCTGGCCTTACATCGGCCTGTTCTTTGCAGCGAGCATCGGCATCGGCAGCGTCCCGCTCATCGTGAGCGTCCCCGGTCTTTTCACCTATCCGCTCGCCTTTTCGCTCGGGGCCGCGATCGCCGCCGCCATCTGGCTGCAATTTATTGCAAAAGTGCTGACCCTGCCGCCGGAGCGCTTCTTGCGCTAGCTATCCCAATCCGGACAAACGCGGCGGGTTCCCAATAAAAAGGGGCCAGTGTAGGGGGTTGAAAGAACTGGCCCTGAAGCAACACCTTCGTTACTGTGAAAGTTAGCACGTCTGACAACTATGCAGAACAGGATTCAACAAATGTTAACCTGCTTGTGGTTGCTTGCGCTCGATCAAGGTCGGCTCCCAGCAAGGATCCTGGCTGAAAACTAATGGCTGGACAGAGTTCCAGGAAAGCCGCCGTCTTTATCAGCTGCTCAAGCGGGGATCACTTGCAAAACTGCTGAGTTAATCAGCTTGATAACGAGATAGTTAACAGCAACAGCACCATGCACAGTCCATTATTTCAGTGCACATTGCTCCGATGTGGGCCGGTGAAACAGTCGCCAATCGAGTCGAGGAGCCAGTCTCTGACCGGTCGGCCTGCCAGACGCCTGCTGACGCATGAGTGGTTCGGGCCGCTCAGGAGCTGTATAATTAAGCACAAAGTAACAAAATGCTTTATGTACACCCACCCGCCATCTGGAGTCAGGTCATGAGACAGGCCGTTCGTTTTTCCGTCGAGTTCATCCGAAGCGAGGTCAGCCACCGTCTCGAATCTGGCAAACTCCACCGTCTACAGCCTCTCTCCTCGCTCAGAGAGTTCTACAGTGCTGGTGAATGGCAATCGATCTGCGAAGTCCTCGAACTTCACGACATCCAGCTTCATGACCCCGTGTGCGATTTGCTGGGTTCTGAAGAGTGGTCCAACGACTAGAATGCCAGAAGCTCTGTCTTGCTACTGCTGTGCCTTCACCTGTTAAGCCCCGACTGTCCGAACGCGCTCTCGCTGTTGCACCATCGCTGATTCGCGATGCTTCTCGCTACTGTAGCGAGCTTGGTGCTTTAAACCTGGCCCAGGGCCTACCCGACTTTGCTGCTCCCGAATTTCTAAAAGAAGCAGCCCGGCGAGCAATTGCCGATGACCACAATCAGTACTGCGATCCCTGGGGATTGGCCGAGCTTCGAGAAGCGCTGAGCGCCAAGTTCGCCCGCGACAACGGGATGAGTGTCGATCCGGATACTGAGATTACCGTCTGCTGTGGGGCCACTGAGGGGATTAACCTCGCCTTGATGACCCTGCTCAATCCTGGCGACGAGGTCCTGGTCTTTTCGCCCTTTTACGAGAATTACCGCCCAAACCTGGCCACAGTCGGGGCCATACCGCGCTACATCGAACTGGCCGGCCCCGACTGGGAAGTCAGCGAGGAAATTCTCAAGCGCGCCTTCACCGGGGTCCCGCCGCGAGCCGTAATCGTCAACAATCCGGCAAACCCGACCGGAAAAGTCTGGTCGCGCTCAGAACTGGAACTGATTGCCCACTACTGTCGCCGCTACGGCACCTACGCCATCACCGACGAAATTTACGAGTACATCCTCTACGACGATGAGCGGCACATCTCCCTCGCGTCGCTACCGGGGATGGCTGAGCGTACGGTGACTGTCAATGGCTTCTCGAAGACTTTCTGTGTCACGGGCTGGCGCCTGGGCTATGTGGCGGCTGCGGCCGAGATTACCGGAGCCATTCGTCGTCTGCACGATTTTCTGACGATTTGTGCGCCGGCCCCGATGCAGTGGGCGGCGCTTGCGGCCCTGGAGGCTGGTCCTGAATACTACACCTCGCTGTGCAAACTCTATTCCAAAAAGCGCACCCTGCTCTTTGATGCTCTAGAGCAGGCCGGTTTCGCGCCCGTGGCTCCCAAAGGTGCCTACTATATCTGGGCTGACGGACAACCGCTCGCTGCCCGTGATGCGCGCGATGCGGCTTACCAGCTCGCCAACCGTGCCGGGATCGCAGCTGTGCCCGGAGACTGCTTCCTGCCGCTCGGCCAGGTCAACCAGAATCTACGGTTTTGCTTTGCCAAGAGTGACGAGACCCTGGAAGCAGCAGCCCACCGGCTGGCGAAATTCAGCCATGGCTAAAGGCGTGCGCTACACCAAGAGCACACTGCCCAGCAAGATCTGCCCGGTCTGCAACCGTCCTTTCGAGTGGCGGCGCAAGTGGGCCGATTGTTGGGAAGAAGTCAAATACTGCTCCGAGCGTTGCCGCCGCGCCCGAAAGAGCGAATCCTGACTTCTACGATTGCTTGAATAGTGCGATTCTCAGAGCGCCTATCATGGAACTGGATGTTTCAGAAGTTGTCGCTGTCTATGGAATTTCGGGACTACTACGAGATTTTGGGCGTGCCCCGGTCCGCTGACGACCAGCAAATTAAAAGCGCCTACCGTAAACTCGCCCGGCAGTATCATCCCGACCGCAATCCGGGCAACAAGCAGTCCGAGGAAAAGTTTAAAGACATTGCCGAAGCCTACGAAGTCCTCTCCGACGCGAGCAAGCGCACCCGCTACGACCAGTACGGCCGCTACTGGCAGCAGTCGCGGCAGGCCCCAGTCGGGCGCGCACCGGCCGGCCCGCCCGGCGACTTCGGCGGCTTTGACTTTGACTTCAGCCGCTTTGGCAGTTTCGACGAATTTATCGACTCGCTGATGGGCAACCTGCGCGGCGAACCGACCGGGAACGTCGGACGCGCTACCACCGGCACCCCCGGAGCGCGACCGACCCGTAGCGAAGACATCGAGATGAGTATCGAACTCAGCCTCGAAGACGTCCTGAAGGGTACTAAGAAGAAAGTGCGGACACCGGCGGGCAAAGTGGTCGAAGTCAGTATTCCGGCCGGCGTCCACGAGGGCACGAAGGTGCGCGTCACGGGTGAAGCCGGTGGAGGTGGCGACCTGTTTCTGGTCGTCAAGCTCAAAGCACACCCCTTATATACAGTCGAGGGCGACGACCTGCTCCTTGATCTCTCCCTGACACCCCCGGAAGCTGCCCTCGGAACGAAAGTCGATGTACAGACTCTCGATGGCCGGGTGCGGATGACCATCCCGCCTGGCACCTCGACGGGCCGCACCCTGAGGCTGACTGGCCGGGGCCTGCCGCGCTTAAAGGGTGGGGGCCGCGGCGACCAGCGGGTGAAGATCCGCGTCGAAGTGCCGACTGTGCTCTCCAGTGAAGAGCGCGAACTCTACGAAAAACTGTCTGCGGTCGAATCGTTCAACCCCCGTGCCCGCCTCGAAAGCCAGTAAGATGCCGCCGAAACTGTCCTCGCCTCCCGACCCGCGCTCTGCTGAATACCGTTCGCTACGCGACAAGATTAACTTTGCTCTCCATGTCGGGCTCTTCGCTGCTACCAACTCGGGCGTCGCTTTTTTCGCGAAGCTCTGGCAGGCCGATTGGCCCTGGCAAACCTGGTTATTGCTTTTATGGGCCATTGGCCTTGCTGTGCACGGGTTCTACGTGTTCAGCCTGGCCCGCTACGAACAGACGTAAGAGACCACCGGCCCTAGAATGGTCCTGGTGAAAGAGGTCAAAGCAACTCCATGCGTATACTCGCCCTCAATCCTGGCGGCATCGGCGACCAGGTCCTGTTTTTCCCGACGCTTGCCGGATTGCGCGAGCGTTACCCCAATGCCCGCATCGAAGTGCTCGTCGAGCCGCGCTCTCAGGGTGCTTATCGCGTCTGTCCTTCCGTCAACGAGACGATTAACTTCGACTTCAAAGCCGACCTGAGCCTTGCGGACTGGATGAACTTGATTGGCATCGTACGCGAACGCCGCTACGACGCGGTCCTCTCGGCCGGCAGTTCGCCGGGTGTGGCCCTTTTGCTCTGGATGACCGGGGTCGCCAGGCGGGTGGGCTACAGCGCCTGGCTCACCGAGCGCTTCTTGACCAACCCGGTCACCCTTAATCGCGACCAGTACGCAGCGCGCATGTACTACGACCTCCTGCGCGGTTTCAATATTGCACGGCCTTTCACCAACCCTGAGGCGGCCGCATCACTGGAGGACCAGCGCTGGGCCGACCAGACCCTCAGTAGTCTCGCAGCACAGCGTCCGCTCCTGCTGCATCCGGGTGCCAGCAAACTCGCCGCCCAAAAAGGGATCTTGAAACTCTACCCGGCCAACCTCTGGAGCCAGGTCGTTCAAAAGCTGCTGGCCAAAGACCCGACGCTGCCCCTGTTGATCGTTGAAGGACCAGACGACAGTGAACTGGTCGGTGCTGTACGCCGCGATCTGGGCGACCGTGCCCAGTTTGTGAGCCCGCCCGACATCGGCAAGCTCACTGCCCTGATCTCTCGCTCTCGGCTATTGCTGTGCGTCGATAGCGCTCCGATGCACCTTGCAGTGGCAAGTGGCACACCCCTGGTCGCCCTGTTTGGGCCGACCCTACCAGCCAAGCTCCTGCCACCGGAGCCCCGCTTTGTAGCGATCGTCTCGCCTGAGCGCAGCCAGGTTGACCGCATCCCGGTCGAGGCGATCGTGCAGGCAGCGAGCAAGCTGCTTCCGAAATCGCCGGTTGTCTAAAAATCAATGGAGCCAAGCGGGTTCGAACCGCTGACCTCCGCAATGCCATTGCGGCGCTCTACCAACTGAGCTATGGCCCCATGAGTGCGTCTTTAATTATCACATTTGTCAGTCATGTCAGTCAACACCAGCGGTCCCAAATTGGCAACGAACATTCAGCCGGACGACTATCGGGCGACGGTGCTCTGCACCATGCAGATGACGCCGACCATCTGGTCGATTCATCTCGGGCTTGAAGGGCCGCGGGTCTTCGACTTCCTGCCGGGCCAATCGATCTGGCCGCGCTTCGAGCGCGACGGGCGCACCTTTACCAAGATTTATTCGATTGCCTCATCGCCCGCCCTTTGCCCGGAAGTCGAGCTGTGCATCTCGCGGGTGGGCTGGTCGTCCAACTATATGTGTGAACTGAAGCCCGGCGATACTATCGACATGCGCGGGCCTTACGGAATGCTGACTCTGGAGCAAGTACCCGAGAGCGATCTGGTCTACGTCGCAGAGGGCTCGGGGATTGCACCGATCAAGAGCCATATCGAGTGGCTCTTTGCCCAGGAGAACCCCCCGAACGTCTGGCTTTTTTATGGCGGTGCCGACCCGAGCGAGATTGCCTACCATGCTCTCTGGAAAGACCTGGCCGCCCACAATCTCAAATTCCGCTACATTCCAACGGTGCAGGTCGGCGCGGGAGAAGAGTTTGAGCCGGGTAGCGCCGAGGCGGCCGTCGCCGCGTTTATCAAGCGACCAGAGTCTTTGCGAACGGATATCTGTGCAGTCGAAGGGCGGGTCGATGAGATTAAGCAGGCTCTGCTCGCCCACGGCTTCGACCCGGCCCTGATGCGGGTCGAGCGCTTTTGTTCTTATTAAGACCTGCCCCAGGTGACGTCTTAGTGAGTGCAAAGCCAGGCATGGAAGATGGCTGCTTCCCGCTGCTTGCCGATCCAGCGGGCGCGGTTCTGCCCGGTCAGGGCAATCACCATCGCCTGATGCTGTCCGGCCCGATCGCCCATTTCTTCAAAGTGGCGATAGAGTTCGTCGATCCTGGCGATCGAGGCTCTGGCCGCTGCCACATTCTTAAATGACAGAACCCCTCGGAAGTAGCGCGAGTAGACATTCTGCTCGCTGGCCGTGGTCGTGTAGAGGTCGAAGTAACCGGACACCAGTCCAGCCTTCTGAAGTACCTGAGCGACGTAGGACGGGCGAGTCTCAGTGTGGGCAGCGAGCTCAACCGGATCGGTCCTACCACTTTTGTACAGATCTAGAATCTGCTGTTTTTTAGAAGAGCCTCGCCTGGCAGAATCGATATCAACAATTGCCACAGGCTTTTCAGCAAGGGTGTTGAGAGTTTCTTTGGCCATTCTGGAATACCTTTTGAGAGGAGAAGAGCCCTGCATCACTCGCTGTCAGGCTGTGCTGGCCCGCTGACTCTTCGATGCACCTGCTTCTATTATCGTCTAAATTCTGACAATTGCCCAGGTACGTATGCTGCAGATTAGCATTTATAATTTGTAGTCCTGTGGTCGAGTTGGATGACTGTTCTGGCAAAAGGTCCTGGCTGCGCCGACCTGAAGAACCTGTGAGACATTGGTGACATGGCTAAACCAAAGCGTTCTTCGTCCTCACCGGTCCCTCCGAACCTGCCACCGGTCGCTCCCAATCGTGTCGTGTCGATTACCGCTGAGGACTTACTACAGGCATCGGGCAAAGTGAAGGTTGTCGATTGTCGCAGTCGCTCAGAGCGCAGGCTCAGTGCAATCGTTGATGCGATCACCTACAACCCGCCCCGTTTTGAAGTAGAGAATCCACGCAAGATACCCATCGTCTGCGTCAGCTGGTTTGGCCGACGCAGCCTGGTCGCGGCCTACCGGCTCGCCAAACAGGGCTTCACCGTCTACAACCTGCAAGGCGGCATGTTCGCCTGGCAGAAGCAGGGCTATCCGACCGTCAAGAACACTTGATTGTTGAAATTTATCGAAAATTTGGGTCTAAAACCCCGTCCTTCTAGGACGGCTTTTCTTGAGCCTGGATATATCGTTTCAGTACTTCTAGGGGCACTCCCCCAACTGAGGAAACAAAATAGCTGGGGCTCCACAAAGCCTCTTTCCCGAAAGGCTTAGGGTAGCCTGCCTGCCCGTAGCGCCTACTGGAGACTCCTTTCAAGGCGTTAACCATCTGCGAGATAGACAGTTTTGGTGGATACTCCGCCAAACAATGCACATGGTCTGCTTCCCCGTTGAATTCCAGAATTTGAAAGTCCATCTTTTTCGCGACTTCTCGGAATGAATCCTCAAGTACAGCAAGACTCTCAGAGGTGAAAATATCGCGTCTATATTTTGCAACACAGACCAAGTGAATCTTGAGGCTTGAAACGCTATGCCGCTCCTTGCGTAGTTGGGTTGTCATTTTAAGCAGACCAATATACAATTAAGCAACAGACCAATTCTAGCACGAGCCATGAAAGCCAGGTATCAGAACAGATTCTACCCTACTGACCAACAGCGGCTCAGCCTGGCTCAGTTGTTTGGTTGTGTTCGGGTAGTCTGGAATGATGCTTTAGCACTCTGCAAGTCTTCTGAAAAATTGCCGGGGTATCACAAGCTTTCGGCTATGCTGACCCAGAGCAAAAAGACAAAAGAGCGGCAATGGCTTAAAGAAGTCTCGTCTGTTCCTTTGCAACAATCGCTGAGACATTTAGCGACAGCCTATCAAAACTTTTTTGACTCCTGTAGCGGGAAGCGAAAAGGTAAAAGATTGCGCTCTCCTAAGTTCAAAA
>JANNPH010000011.1:0-20164 GCA_031399965.1 Gloeobacteraceae cyanobacterium SOY_34_metabat_159
CCACTGCTATTCACATTGCCGTCAAACCAGAAGACTATCTGGGCGAGATGTACTATCGCGCTTTTCTCGCGGATAGTCGGGGTCCCCTCTACCTGTCGCTCGGCGGACAAAAATTTCTACCCTGTGCCCAGTGGAACGGGGCGAACGGCTGGGATGCCGGTCTGAGCCTGCCCAGGGGTGGGACCGAACACCTGAATATATCGGGTCGATTCAATTGCCCCCGCCGAGCCCTGCAGGCAAGCCATCAGTACGCCCTTGAGCACTGGGCGAACGCCGAAGACCGGCGGTGGTACGAGCGACCCGATCACTGGACCCAACCCGACAGCATCCAGAAGGCCGAGTTCGCGTGGCCGGTCCTCCTCCACCTCGAAGGTGGCTTCGAGCAACCCGCACTCATCGCCCGTCTGCGCCAGAACCTCGTCCTGCTCTACCAGATGGAGCGCCGACTCATCTGCCAGTTGCAAATTTCCCTCAGGCGCGAACGCGGCGAAGAGAACCTCCTCCTCCTCAAGCGCCGGGCAATCCCGCTCGAACAGGTGCGCTGGGAACTCGAAGACCTGGTCCGCGCCATCCACTCACACATGCGCAGCCATAACCTGCATATCTGGGTCGAAGCCCGCGACATTACCGCGCAACCCGACGTGCTCAGCCTGCTGACGGGCAACTCTTAACGCCGTTAAGTTCTGTTAAGCAATTGTGCCTATTGCTCCGCGCCCCCAGATCGGATCAAATGGAAGAGATTTCACATTTCTTTCACGATTTGGGGAGGAGCGGTGGTGCGCAGTTGGCTTCGGGGTCTGCTTGCGGTAGTGGTGATGATTGTGCTCTCGGCCTGTGGCGGGGGCAGCAGCCTGGAGGGCGGTAGCGACGGTAGTGCGGGGCGCACGGACTCTGGGGCGGACGCCTTTCTCAAGAGCACCCAGCCCCGCATCGCGGCGACCAGTACGATGATTGCCGACATGGCGCGCTCGATTGCGGGCGAGGGTTTCACGGTCTACAGTATCCTCAAGCCGGGGACGGACCCGCACGTCTACGAACCGACTCCGGGCGACTCGCGGGTGCTCTCGAAGGCGGACGTTATCTTGTACAACGGTTTCAACCTGGAGCCCCAACTGATCAAGATTATCCAGGCCACACAAAACGAGGCTCCGAAAGTGGCCGTTGCCGAAGTGGGCGGCGTCAAGCCTTACAAGCTCGAAAAATCGGCCGGGATCGTGGTCGCCGACCCGCACGCCTGGGGTTCAGCCGCGAATGGCCTGCTTTACGTGAATGCGATCGAGCAGACCCTGGCCCGCAGCTACCCCGACCGCGCCACTACTTTCAAGCGCAACGCCGATATCTATCGTGAGGACCTCACGGCCCTGGGGGGTTGGATTGGCACCCAGGTCGCCACTATCCCAGCTGAGAGCCGCAAACTGGTCACCTCCCACGACGCCTTCCAGTACTACGGCCGGGCCTACGGGTTGACGGTGAGCGGGTCCATCCTCGGGGTCTCGACTGAGGAAGAACCGAGCGCGCGCAAGATTGCCGGGCTCATTGCCAAAATCAAAGCCGATAAAGTGGCAGCTGTCTTCGTCGAAACGACCACCAACCCGAAATTCTTGCAGTCGGTCGCCCGCGACGCCGGGGTAAAAGTCGGAGGCACCCTCTACTCAGATTCGCTCGGGGTTCCGGGCACCCCCGGCGATACTTACATCAAGATGCTGGTCGCCAATACGCGCACCATCGTCGAAACCCTCGGCGGAAGCTACACCGCTTTTGAAGCCCCCTCCGCCCGTGCGGCGGTTACCCCGTAAGGACCGCCATGCTCAGCATCGAAAACCTCTCTGTGACTTACCGCGAGAACCTCGCCCTCGCCCCCACTTCGCTTGAGATCCCGGCGGGTCGCATCGTCGGGATTATCGGTCCGAATGGAGCGGGGAAATCGACCCTGATTAAAGCCGTCCTTGGCCTGGTCAGTTCCACGGGTACCGCCCGCTTCCACGGAGAGCCGATTGCCTCCCAACTGCGCCGCCTGGCCTATGTTCCCCAGCGCACCGCCGTCGATTGGGACTACCCGGCCACCGTCTGGGATGTGGCGATGATGGGCCGCACAGCGCACCTTGGCTGGTTGCGGTGGCCCACCCGGCAGGACCGCGACCTGGTGTACGAGTCTTTGCGACGGGTCGGGATGGAAAGTTTTCAGCACCGGCAGATCGGTGAACTGTCGGGCGGTCAGCAGCAGCGGGTCTTTATCGCCCGTGCCCTGGCCCAGCAAGCCGACCTGCTCTTTTTTGACGAGCCTTTCGTGGGCGTCGATCAGACAACCGAGGCGATTATTTTTGAAATCTTCGGCCAACTGCGCGACGGTGGCAAGACGCTCCTGGTGGTCAACCACGATCTCGGTGAAGCGATCAACCACTACGACGACATTCTTCTACTGCGCAACAGCGTCGTCGCCTACGGACCGCGCTCTGAAGTCTTCAACGCCCACAACCTGGCCCTCGCCTACGGCGGCGGTGCTGTGGCCCGCGAGATTGCCGAGAGCACCAAGATTCAGCCCACCCGCTAACTTACTTTCATGAACCCTGCCGATTTCTGGAACCTGATTGTCGAGCCTCTGCAGTTGCCCTTCATGCAGCGCGCCTTAATCTCGGCGCTGCTCGTCGGGACTATCTGTGCGGTTACCGGCAGCTACCTCATCGTGCGACGCCTGTCGCTTTTGGGGGACGCCGTGAGCCGGGCAGTCATGCCGGGGCTTGCCATCGCCTTTTTGCTGGGAGCCAACATCTTCGTCGGTGCCTTTATCGCCGGGGTGCTCTCGACGGTGCTCATCGGCGCGATTCATACGCGCTCGAAGATTAAAGAAGATACTGCTATGGGCCTGGTCTTCTCGGCCTTCTTCGCAGTGGGCATCATCCTCATCACCAAGATCCAGAGCGAGACGAAAGTGGACTTGATGCACTTTCTATTCGGCAACATCCTGGGTGTCACGGAGGCGGACCTGATCACCACGGCCCTCATTTCAGGCGTCGTGATGGTTACTATCGCCGCACTCTATAAAGAACTGCTCTTTCACAGCTTCGACCCGCTCGGTGCGAAGGCGGCGGGCCTACCGACCCAGGCACTGCACCTCGTACTGATGAGCCTGATTGCCCTCACGATCGTGGCCTCAATGCAGTCGGTTGGAGTCGTGCTGGTGATTGCCCTGATGGTCGGTCCCGGTGCGGCAGCCCTTCTGCTCACCCGTCGCCTGCACGCGATGATGCTGCTTGCGGTTGCAATTGCTGCCGTATCGAGTGTCGTCGGTCTTTACTTGAGCTATTACCTCGACCTCGCCTCCGGGCCGGCGGTCGTCGTCGTCACCTCCACGTTTTTTGTGCTCTCGCTGCTATTTAGTCCCGGTCAGGGCCTGCTCACCAATCGACAGAAGAGCGGTGCGGCCAGGATTACTACCCCGCTTGAGAGCCAGGCCACCCTACCTGGGTCGTGATACAGAGCTTTGCTTCTAGCCAGGGGTTGTCAGATTGCTTCTAGCCGGGGGTTTCAGATTTGGGCAGCTCGTTTCTCGTCATCCTCGCCAAAGGCAAGTGAAGCAAGGGCATTGATGATTCCTGCCGCGACCGGAGAGCCACCCTTGCGCCCCTCGACCCGTATCTGTGGCACTGCTAATTTGCCGATTGCCGCTTTGGCCTGCACAACCTGCACAAACCCCACCGGTACTGCCACGACCAGTGCTGGTCGGGCATCACCCCGGTGGATAGCCCGAGCCAGGGCGTGTAGGGCGGTTGGCGCGTTGCCGATGACATAGACTGCCTGCGGAAATCGTTTAACCAGAGCGTTCAGCCCCGCCTCGGTCCGGGTTTCGCCTGGCCCCGGCATCGTCCCGGCGTCGAGAGCGCAGTAAAGCGGATTGGTGAGCGCCACGCCGGTGACTCCAGATTTGACCATCTGCACATCGACGACCACCGGTATTCCTGCTCTGAGTGCCTGCACTCCTTGCTCGATCGCTCCATGCTCAAAGCGCAACAGGTCTTTGTATTCAAAGTCCGCTGTCGAGTGGATGACGCGCCGGACGACCCGGTACTCGGAGTCTGTCAGGGTATGAGGACCAATTTCAGCATCGATAATGGCAAAACTCTCAGCAGTAATCGGGTGCAGTTTCAAGGTAAGTCGTGAACGCTGGGTGTCCTCATCGTTCTACTCCAAGAACTCCAGTACAGGCAAAATCGACCCACCCAGCACCGCTCGTACTTGAGACTTCCCGCTTTTAGACCCGTTAAAAGCAAAATCGACCTGTCCCGTAGATCTGGGGAGGTCGATTCAAATCAATTTAGCTGCTGTGCAAACTTCAGAAACTGGGTGAGCGAAGGCTTAGCTCTCGACACCGGCACGGATTTTTTCGACACCGAGCGACTTGGCCCAACCTGGAGCCTCAGCGCTCTCCCAGCCGGCCGGACGCTTGGAAGCGTACCAGGCAAGCGAGCCAAAAAATACGCAAGTCACAAATCCGGCTGCCATCAAGCTCAGGTAAAGTACCATGTCGTGAAACCCGTTGCTCTTTAAGTAACTTAATACTACTTTACATAAGTTGCACTTGCAATACCTGACCGAGAGAATTACGAATCGATTCGCCGGGTAGGCCGCTACGATGAGCACGACGGGAGCCGAGGCTTTTTGAGCAATGCCTGAAAAACTGTTGTTCGTCTGCATGGGTAACATTTGCCGTTCTCCAGCTGCTGAGAGCATTACCCTGCACCTGGCGGAGGCGGCCGGGATTGCTGGAGCAATTGAGTGCGACTCAGCAGGCACCCTCGGCTACCACGTGGGCTCGCCCCCCGACCGGCGCATGCGTGCGGCAGCTGAGCGGCGCGGTATCACCTTGCGGGGTAAAGCGCGCCAGTTTAACAAGGCCGACTTCGAGCGCTTCGACCGCATCCTGGCCATGGACCGGGATAACTACAACGACATCATGGCCCTCGACCCCGAGGGCCGCTACAAAGGCAAAGTCAAGCTCATCTGCGAGTACTGCACCACCCACACTGACCGCGATGTGCCCGACCCCTACTACGGGGGCGACGCGGGGTTCGAGTACGTGCTCGATTTGCTGAACGACGCCTGTGCCAACTTGCTCATCGAGGTCAAGAGGCCACCAGATGTGGACCGCGGTCGCTAACCATATTTCAGACGTCACAGGCGAGCCGTTCAGGGTTCAGTCGCGCCGGAGTGTCGGGGGCGGCAGCATCAACCGGGCTTTCGTCATCGAAGACGCTCATCGCCGCTATTTTGTGAAGCTCAACGACCACACCCGCCTCGACATGTTCGAGGCAGAGGCACTTGGATTGCAAGCCCTGCGTGCCGCCGACACCATCCGCGTCCCCGAGCCGATTTGTTGGGCGGTGAACGGTGAGCACGCGTATCTGGTGCTTGAATGGCTCGACCTTGTGCCCACGGGCAACTGGGAACACCTGGGTGAAAACCTGGCAAACCTGCACCGGGTCACCAGTGCCCAGGGGTTCGGCTGGGTCCGGGACAACACAATCGGATCCACCCCCCAACCCAACCCCCGGACGGCAGACTGGGCAGAATTTTTCACCCGGCATCGTCTGGCGTACCAACTGGCCCTACCGGTTGCCCAGGCTACTTTCGAGCGCCCTGTTGTCGAAAAACTCCTCAACGCCGCGAACGCTTTATTAGATGGGCACCGACTGGAGCCCGCCTTGCTGCACGGAGATCTCTGGTCCGGCAATGCCGGCTTCACAGCTACCGGAGAACCCGTGATCTTCGACCCCGCCGTCTACTACGGAGACCGCGAAACGGACCTGGCGATGACCGAGTTGTTCGGGGGCTTTCCGCCCGCTTTCTATGCCGGTTACCAGCGCCGTTACCCGCTCGATCCCCGTTATCAGAAACGCAAAACTTTGTACAGCCTCTATCACATCCTGAATCATCTGAACCTGTTCGGTCGGAGTTACGCCTCTCAGGCAAACAGCGTGATCCACAGGCTTCTCAATACTCTTTAATTCAAGACGGCCCGACGCCTTCTACTTTCCTACCTGACAACGCCCATAGTTGACGGTTGTGCTGGATCGTTTTATGATTGGCGACTACGGGCGTATAACTCAGCGGCTAGAGTGCAGTCCTCACACGACTGAAGTCACAAGTTCGAATCTTGTTACGCCCATTTACCCGGCCGAATTTGCTGTAGGCGTGACACTAAACCCTTAATTTATCCCACCGTTCAGCCGCCTCTGGCCGGACTGTAACTGCTGCTGTTAGATGTAACACTTCATCATGTGAAAACACGTAGACGGTGTCTGAGTAGATGTCGTACCCAACGATAAAGTCGAACTCTCCCAGGCTATAACGTCTATATTTGCCGACACCGGCTCTGCACATCAATGAAAAATATGGGAGACCGCCGCGCCGACTGCATCTAGCCCAGCGGACCTCAATGCGAACAGCCTTTCTTGTCTCAGGAATCCAGACCATCCAGTCTGTTTTATCTCCACCAAAAGGAGAACTGTAGACGTCAAACTTGTTGAGATACAACCTGAAAAGAACCGCCGTTTCAGCAATCTTTCCCTTTTCAGCTCTGGTGAGGTCTTTGATCTGAGCGGACCAGAATTTGGAAACCTCGCCTCGATCTTTTTTTGGTGCGACGTAGCGAACGATGGCCTGCCGCTCCCGAACCTCCTCCGGCGTCAGCGGATAGTCCTTGAGCCAGACACTCAAGGATCCCTTTGCCGCACCGGTGGCGTCGGAGATTGCCCGCAAAGATAAGCGCTCTTCAAGTCGGAGTCGGATCGCTTCCTTGCGAAGTGCTTCGTTTCTTGGGCTTCTGGTCATCACTATTTAGGGGAATTCACCACAAATTAATTATAAGGTGTTTGTGCTCATCTGTCCAACCTCTCCGAGCAGGTTGACCGATTTCGTACAAATGAATCAAGAGGATACGCCTGGACTGCCGGAAGCGCCGCACGCCTGTCCGGCTGCTTCATGTCTCGTGGCAATCGTCTTCGGCGGCGGCATCAGCGCAGTAGGTCATACCCCGGCCGGTGGTCGTTAATCCGTGCATAACGAATAATAGATAGGCTGGTGGTTCATATTTCTTTAAGCAGGGTAGGTCAGAATGCAAGATTGGACGGTAGAAGACAGCACCGGGCTCTACCAAATTGAAGGGTGGGGCGAGCCTTACTTCTCAATCAATGCAGAAGGCCACGTTGCTGTCTCTGCGCGCGCCGACCAGAGCGGCCAGATCGATCTATTTCATCTGGTGCAGGACATTCAGAAGCGGGGCCTCAGTATGCCTCTGCTTATCCGCTTTTCGGATATCCTCGCCGACCGCATCGCCCGGCTCAATCATTGCTTTATTCAGGCCATCAAAGAATACGACTACCCAAACGTCTACAAAGGTGTCTTCCCAGTCAAAGTCAATCAGCAACGTCACGTCGTCGAAGAAGTCGTTGAATTTGGCAAGCCTTTTCAGTTTGGGCTCGAAGCCGGCTCGAAGCCGGAGCTTTTGATTGCCCTCGCTACCCTCAAGACGCCGGGCGCTCTGATTATCTGCAACGGCTACAAAGATAGCGAATATATCGAGACGGCTCTGCTCGCCCAGCGCCTCGGGCACAAGCCTTTCGTCGTGATCGAGCGCTTTCACGAGCTGACGCTGATGCTCGAAGCGGCCCGCAAACTGGGAATCCAGCCGCTCATCGGCGTGCGCGTCAAGCTCACCGCACGCGGGATTGGTCGCTGGGGCGATTCGACCGGCGACCGGGCCAAGTTTGGCCTCAGCGCCGCTGAAATCATGGAGGTGGTCGAACAACTCAAGCAGGCCGACTTGCTCTCTTCTTTGCAGCTATTGCATTTTCATATCGGCTCGCAAATCCCGGCCATCAACGTGATCAAAGCGGCCCTGCGCGAGGCTTCGCGGGTCTACGTGGAACTGGCCCAGCTCGGTGCGCCGATGCAGTATGTCGATGTGGGCGGCGGGCTTGCCATCGATTATGACGGCTCGAAGACCAACTTCCGAGCCTCCAAAAACTACAACATGCAAGAATACGCCTACGACGTCGTGAGCGCCTTCCAGTCGGCCTGCCAGGCAAAAGAAGTGCCGGTGCCGACGCTGGTGAGCGAGTCGGGCCGGGCGATTGCTTCACACCAGTCGGTGCTGGTCTTTGACGTGATGGGCGTGAGCCGCCTCAATTCGGGTGCGGGTGTACCGGAGCCGGCGAAGCGCACAGAACACGAAATCATCCGCAACCTCTACGAGAACTACACGCAGATCACGAGTGAAAACGTTCAGGAGGCTTTTAACGACGCCTCCCAGTTTAAAGAAGAAGCGCTCAGCCTCTTTTCGCTCGGCTACTTGAGCCTGGATGAGCGGGCGCGGGTCGAGTGCCTCTACTGGGGGTCTTGCGAGAAGATCTTGAACCTGGTGCGCGAACTCGACTACATCCCCGACGAACTGGCCGACCTCGAACAACTGATGGCCTCGACCTACTACTGCAACTTCTCAGTGTTCCAGTCGGCTCCCGATAGTTGGGCAATCGATCAGCTCTTTCCCATCATGCCGATTCATCGCCTCGATGAGCAGCCGACCGAGCGCGGTACCCTCGCCGACCTCACCTGCGACTCGGACGGTAAAATCGACCAGTTTATCGACCTGCGCGACGTCAAGAGCGCCCTCGAACTGCATACCGTGCGCGAAGGCGAGCCCTACTACCTGGCGATGTTCCTGAATGGAGCCTATCAGGAGATCCTGGGCGACATGCACAACCTCTTTGGTGATACCAACACCGTCCACATCCGGCTCAATTCCGAAGCTCCCGATGAGGCGAACTACCGGGTCGAGCACGTCGTCAAGGGTGACTCGATGACCGAGGTGCTCAAGTACGTGCAGTACGACCAGGAAGCAATGCTGGAGAGTATCCGGCGCGAAACCGAGCATGCCCTGCGCGAAAAACGGATCACCCTCAATGAGTCGCGGCTCCTGCTGCGGCACTACGAGCGTTCGCTGAGCGGCTATACCTACCTCAGCAACCAGACTGAGAGTGAGCTTGCCTCACCCTACTGAGGTGTCGTCCCGTCCTGAGCGTGTATGATACCTGCACAGCACGGGACCTCCCATGAATGTCGTCGTTTGTCCGCGATGTAATAAAGACGTGCGCGAACGCTCCCACGCGCGCGGCTGGCGAGAAGACCTGCTCAAGACCTTTAACCGGGTGCCCTACCGTTGCCGCTCCTGCAACCATCGCTTTATTGACCGGGGCATGACGAGCAACGTGCGCAAAATCAGTGCTGGTCGCCTGTCCGCCGTGCTCGGTGTGGCGGGCTTCGCGGCGCTTGTCTGGTTGTTTTCCTACATCAACTCAGCCCAGCGCACCTTTGCACCGGTAGAGAAACCGGCCCTGCAGCAGCCCGCAGGCGAGCCGACCAGTTGAGGCCAGGTACTACGTGCGCCGTACCGACTTGAGCAGGGCGGCCGTCTCGTCGGGCCGGACCAGAGTATTGACACACAAGATGGCCGAGGCTGCTACCGCCGGTACCCCGATGCCCGGCACCGTCGTATCGCCCACCCGCAGCAGGCCCGGAATCGGAGTGGCAGGACCGGGAAAAGAGCCGATGTTGGGCATGAGGGCAGGGCCATAGGTGCCCCGGTAGCGCCGCAGGTAATAGGCGTGGGTAAGGGGACTGCCGATTAGTTCCAGCACCACCCGTTCGCGGATGTCGGGGATCACCCGTTCAAGGGCGCGATAGAGAGGCTGGGCGCGTTCGCGCTTGCGCTCGTCATAGTGCTCGTCGCGCTGCCAGGGGGCAAAGGGTTCGAGGGTATAAGCGTGCACGGTATGGTGGCCGGGAGGAGCAAGGCTTGCATCCCAGACACTCGGAATCGAGATCATGCAGGTATTGCCCGGTGCTGCCAGTTCACCCCGGCCGACAACGACGTGATGGCCGTTCAAGTCGGCAAGCCCCTCGGCCCGAATACCCAGGTGCAGGTGCATAAAGCTATCGACCGCCGGGGTCGAGAGGGCCGTGCGCTCAAACGATGCCCCCAGTGCTCCGGGCGGTAGCAGCTTTGAATAAGTATCCCAGAGGGTCGCATTCGAGATCACCGTAGTCGAGCGCAGTACCTCACCCCCTGCAAGCCTGACCCCACAGGCTCGTCCCCGTTCGAGCACGATAGTCTCGACGTGGGCTTTCAGGCGAATCTCGCCGCCGTGCCGCTGAAGCCCCCGCACTAGGGCATCGACGATGGCTCCACCGCCGCCCAGGGGATAATCGACTACCGAGCGGGCGCGCTCTCCGAGCATGAAGGCGAATTCAGGAGCGACGGTGCCGTGGGCGGTGAGGCCCGAGAGCAAGAAGCATTCGAGGTCGATAAGGCGGCGCACGAAGGGGTCGCGGATGTCGCGGTCCATAATCTGCCCAGTCGAACTCTGCAAATCCCCAGCCAGGGCCAGTAACTTGAGCGTCTCGCCCAGGTAGCTGCCCAGGGTCAAAAGCAACCCGAGGTCAGCACGCAGGGCGAGGACCGGGATGTTGCGAAGGGCTTCGTAGATGGTCAGCAGACGTCCCTCGAAGCGCTCAAATTCGCGGGCGCCGCCCGGCGTAATTGCCGCAACCGCCCCCCGATAGCGCTCGGAGTCACCGTGAACCGGGAAGGTCGCTTCCGGGAAGTGGTAATGCGCGAAGGGTGCGTAGGCCACTGCCGGTATGCGCTCTTCCAGCAGTTCAAGGATCTGGCGCAGGGGGTTGAGGCTCGTAGGATCGCTCAGACCACAATGAAATGATGGTCCCGAGTCGAAGTGAAAACCCCGGCGTTCAAAACTGTGGGCGGCTCCCCCGGCAATGGCGTGGCTTTCGCAGACCAGCACGCGCTTACCGTAGCGTGCAAGCAGTGCCCCGGCGCACAGGCCGCCGATCCCACTGCCGATAATGATGGCGTCGAACATAGACTCATTATCAGGTGAGCGGTCGCGTAGACCAAGCAGGAGTGCAGCATGATCCAGCGGGTGATTGGCCTCACGGGCGGGATCGCCACCGGCAAGAGTACGGTGGGCGATCTACTGAGCGCCCGCGCCATCCCAACCGTCGATGCCGATGCCATCGCACGCCAGGTGGTTGAACCTGAGAGCCCGGTGCTTGCAGCGATAGCGGCCCGCTATGGCCCCCAACTACTCCAGGCGGACGGTAGCCTCGACCGTCCAGGGCTTGCCCGCATCATCTTTCGCGACCCGGTCGAGCGGCAGTGGGTCGAAAGCCAGATCCATCCGCCCGTGCGCCGTGCACTGATTACCTGGTGCGAGCAACAGCGCAACCTGGTCGTCTGCTTGATCGTGCCGCTGCTATTTGAGGCGCGGATGACGGATCTTGCGACCGAAGTCTGGGTGGTGAGCTGTACCCCCGCGCAACAGTGCGAACGATTGATGCGGCGCAACCAGCTGAGCGCCGAGCAGGCGCAGGCACGCATCGAGAGCCAGTGGCCTCTAGTTCAAAAGGAGCAACGGGCAGACGTCGTGCTGCGCAACGACGGCAGCATTGAGGAACTGGCTGTGCAGGTTGAGTGCGCCCTCGCTCAGGCTCCGACTTCGACTTGAACGATCTCGGCCTGCCACTCCCGAAAATCCTGTTCGAGGGACTTGCTGAGCCGATCGCGCAGGATC
This sequence comes from Gloeobacteraceae cyanobacterium SOY_34_metabat_159, assembly GCA_031399965.1. Taxonomy (GTDB): domain Bacteria; phylum Cyanobacteriota; class Cyanobacteriia; order Gloeobacterales; family Gloeobacteraceae; genus JANNPH01. The sequence continues at coordinate 11,646 of JANNPH010000011.1, forward strand.
CACAAAAACCCTTCGAGGATTGCACGAGCCGCACCGGTGAGCACGGGTTCCGCGACCCAGGACAGGAATGGCGGCGTCGGGAAGCTCGCCGAAGCCTCGGCCCAGCCTTCCATCGGTGTACGGCCCTCGGCGTTTTGTGCTTCCAGGGTCTGCAGGCGGGCTCGAAAATCGATCTTGAGATTTTTGACCAGCCAGGGATGGCCTTTCAGTTCGTAGTTGATGAGTTGTGCCCAGGCGCTGCCCTGGTCGTCGCTGCCGATTTGCAGCTCGGTGACAGGCTCGATGGTCAGCCCCATCCAGGCGAGCGGACGCACGTACAGGCGATAGCGGTCGTCGCCCAGGGGTGTAATCCGTTCGGGTGGGAAGCCGCAGCGCAGCAACCGTTGCGGGTCACTTACGTAGAGGCGGACCTGGGCAGGCGGGGCCGGGAGCGAGACATTCAGCAGGGCCTGACTTGTGGCCTGGATCGGTTTGGTCATCACACAGTCCGGTCGAGGAGCGGCCGCTAGGCCTCACATTACGATCATGATACTTTTTAGAGCCCATCAAAGTGAAAGGGTCTCTAGATAGACTTGGTTTACAAGTGAAGGGCCAACCGGATGTGGCTGACTCTAGCTCGAAACGTGAACGATATTCTGCCTGCGCTGCTCTGGATCGCAAGCCTGGTCCTGGTCCTGGTGTGTCTGGTCTGGGGAGTCACCCGCGTCCGGCAGGGCCTGCGCTGGCTTGCGGCCCTGCCGGTGGTAATCGTCGCTGTTTTGTGCCTGCCGCCGGGTACTCAGCTTTTGCGGACCCTGCTTGCTCACCCGCCGGCTTATCTATCAGGTCCGAGCCAGGCCATCGTCGTCCTCGGGCGCGGCAGCGACAATGGTCGGCGGGCCGAGATTGCCGCAAATCTCTGGCAGGAGCGCCCGGAGGTGCCGGTTGTCCTGAGTGGTACCTGGGATTCGCTGCGCATGGCTGAGTGGCTCAAGAGCTCTTCGCGCGTACCGTCTGCAAAAATCATCCTCGAACCTGATTCGCGCACGACCCGCGAAAACGCCGTGTTGACCCGGCAGAAACTGGCTCCGCTCGGCATCGAGCGCATCGTGCTCCTGAGCGACCCGGAGCATATGCTGCGCGCTACTCTCGCCTTTCGCGGAGTCGGTTTCGAGGTGCAACCAATCATTGCCCCGGAAGTGAGCTTGCTGTGTGGGCAATGCTACATAGCGCCCTTCAACTCGATCCTGGCCCACGAGTACATTGGTCTGGTCGCCTACGGCCTGAGAGGTTGGTTTTGAGTGATCTGTGGGAAGTCAAAATCGAGACCGCTGCCACTGCCGCTGGGGGCGAACTCGAAGAAGTGCTCAGCTGGTACCTGAGTGAACTGGGCGCACGCGGCTGGGCAAGCGAAGTGCGGGCCGACCGCCTCGAACTGCGTGGACATCTGAGTGCCGAGACGCCTGAGGCAATGCTCATCGCCTGGAAGGCCCACCTTGAAGGGCGGGTGGAAGGTGAATTCAGTGTGGGCTGGCACCGGATCGCCGAGCAGGACTGGCGCTCTAAATGGAAAGCAAGCTGGCAGCCGCGTCCGGTCGCGGAGAAACTGCTCATCTGGCCCGAGTGGTTGACCCCGATGGCGGCGACAGACAGGCTCGTCATCAAGCTCGACCCCGGTATGGCCTTCGGGACCGGAGATCACGCGACGACCCGCCTCTGTCTTGAGGCTCTAGAAGCGCGTCCCCAGCTCGGGCAATTTGCCGACATCGGCTGCGGTTCTGGTGTGCTGACGATTGCGGCTTTACTCCTGGGGGCTGAGCGCGGCTGGGCTGCCGACACCGACCCGCTCGCAGTCGATGCGACCCGGCAAAATCTCGCCCTCAATGGCCTCACAGGACGTGCCGAGGTCCTGCTCGGGAGCAGCGATGGGGTGATAGGTTCTGTCGATGGCGTCGTGAGCAATATCCTGGCTGAGGTGATTATTGACCTGGCCCCCGACTTCCGGCGGCTCGTGCGTCCGGGTGGCTGGGGCATCTTCAGCGGGCTGCTCGTTACCCAGATAACTGCGGTGACCCATGCCCTGGAAGCCCAGGGCTGGCAGTCCGAAAAGACCCTCACAGAAGGAGACTGGGCCTGCCTGGCCGGCACTTTCACGCTTCAAATCGGCGATAGCTAAAGGCTTCCATGAGCGGGTCCACCTGGCCGGTCAGGATCTGTTCTGTGAGGAGGCGGGCGGTGGCCGGGGCAAGCAGGATGCCGTTGCGGTGGTGGCCCGTGGCGAGAAACAGATGCGGCCAGGGACCGGTGCCCAGCAAAGGCGCTTCGTCCGGGGTGGCGGGCCTGTAGCCCCACCACTGCTCTAAGAGTTGGCACTCGGCCAGTTCCGGCAGCCACTGGAGCGCCCCGGTCAATAGACGAGCGATGCCGCCGGCGGTATTGCCCGGCTGGAAATCGACCGACTCCTGGGTGGCACCGACGACGACGCGCCCATCCCGGCGCGGCACTAGGTAAAGGCCCTCACCGAACAAAATAGTCCCGAGCCGACCGGGTGTGGACTGGATGGCGAGCATCTGACCTTTGAGCGGCCTGACCGGTAAATCGAGCCATTCGGCGGACCAACTGCCCTGGGCGAGTACGAAGGCGTCGGCCGCAACTGGACCTTCGCTGGTCAGGACCGCACTCAGGCCCGCGTCGGCAGGACCGATCACCGCGACGTCGCGCACCTCGACACCCTGCACCGCCGCCGCCAGTCTGAGGGCCGTGAGCACCTTGCGGTTATCGACGCAGGCTTCTTTTTCAAACCAGAGGCCGCCTGTGACCACCGGCCCGATCCCTGGCACCCGCGACCGCACCTGATGGCGCTCCCACCATTCACCTTCCGGGTGCCGGTTCTGGAGTGCCGTGGCCGTCGTCGCCGTGGCCGGCAACAAGATACCTGAAGGAGAATAATCGACCGATTGACCGCTCCATTCCTGGAGTTGTGCTGCCCAGGCAGGCCATAAACTGCGACTGTAGAGACCCAGCGCCCCCAGGGCACTATTTGATAAGTTCTCGGCCTGTGGGGCGAGCATGCCCGCTGCCGCCCAACCGGCCGGTACCGCTCCCCGGTCGAGCACCACCACCTCGATCCTGTGCTGACGCAGTTCGAGCGCTACGGCCAGGCCAATAATTCCACCACCCAAAATACAGATTTTCACGTCAGCGAACGCACAACAAGGCCCAGTATCCTGCTATTCTGAAGTCGAGTTAAAGTCGTACTACCCTCAATGTAACGTCGCATTATTGTGCGAAGGATCTATTTATGGAAGCTCTAGAAACCAATCAAGTCCTTGCTGCAACTGAGATCCGCCCCTGGGGATCCTTCACGGTACTCGAAGAAGCCAACGGTTACAAAATCAAGCGTATCGAAGTCAAGCCCGGTCACCGGCTGAGCTTGCAAATGCACCACCACCGCTCCGAACACTGGATCATCGTCTCGGGTACGGCCCGCGTCACCTGCAACGAAAGCTGCGAGCTGGTTTCAGCCAACCAGTCCACTTACGTTCCCCCTTGTTCGCCGCACCGCCTCGAAAACCCCGGCGTCATCCCGCTCATCATCATCGAAGTCCAAAATGGTCAGTACCTTGGCGAAGATGACATCATCCGCTTCGAGGACGACTATAAGCGCGTCGAGAAGAAAGCCTGATCCCGAATAATTGGTTAAAAAAGTTCCGCAGAAAGGCCTGACCGCCTACATTGGTGGGCAAGATACCTCCTAACTGCGTCCTCATGCCCCCGCTGCTTGCTTAGAGCCGCAGGGGCTCTTTGTTGGGAGGGGTGTAGAATCAGCTTGTTTTGTTTTGGAAAGATTGTATGCCGAAGGTGCTTGTCAGTGATGCGATCGACCAGGCCGGCATCGACATCCTCTCCCAGGTGGCCCAGGTCACCTACGAGCCGGACATGACCCCGGCGGCTCTCATCGAGGGCATTGCCCAGTACGATGCACTGATGATCCGCTCGGGTACCAAGGTGACGGCTGCGGTGATCGACGCCGCGCCGCGCCTCAAGATCATTGGCCGGGCCGGAGTCGGAGTCGATAACGTCGATATTCACGCCGCCACCCGCAAGGGGATCGTGGTCGTCAACTCTCCTGAAGGCAACACGATTGCCGCCGCCGAACACGCCATTGCCCTGATGATGAGCCTGTCGCGCTATATTCCGCAGGCGAATGCTTCGCTCAAGTCGGGTCACTGGAAGCGTTCACAGTTTATCGGCGTCGAGGTCTACAAAAAAACAATCGGTATCGTCGGCCTGGGCCGTATCGGCACACACCTTGGCCGGGTGGCCCGTGCCCTCGGTATGCAAATTCTCGTCTATGACCCTTACATCTCGTCTGAGCGTGCTCAACAGGCCGGGGCACGCCTGGTAGACCTCGACCAGCTCTTTCGCGAGTCCGACTACATCACACTCCACATCCCGCGTACACCCGATACCAACCACCTGATCGGCGAGAAAGCGCTCGCTCTGATGAAACCGACGGCGCGTATCATCAACTGCGCCCGAGGCGGCCTCATCGACGAAGTGGCCCTGCACAACGCCCTTAAAGAAGGCCGCATCGCCGGGGCGGCGCTCGACGTCTTCGAGCAAGAACCGCTCGGCGAATCGCTACTGTGCAATCTTGACCGCGAAGTGATCTTGACGCCGCACCTCGGGGCCTCGACCGAGGAAGCGCAAACGAACGTGGCAATCGATGTGGCCGAGCAAATCCGCGACGTCCTGCTCGGTCTGCCGGCCCGCTCAGCCGTCAATATCCCCGGTTTGAGGCCCGAGGTCTTGCAGGAACTGAAGTCCTACCTGGAACTGGCCGAGACCCTCGGCAACCTGGTCGGCCAACTGGCCGGGGGTCGGGTCGATTCCCTCGATATTCGTCTGCAGGGCACCCTCGCTTCTAAAGACGCGCAGCCGATCGTGGTCGCCGCTCTGAAGGGGCTGCTCACTCCCGCCCTGCGCGAGCGGGTCAACTTCGTCAATGCGGGCCTGGAGGCTAAAGAACGAGGTATCCGGGTGATCGAGACCCGCGACTCGTCCGTTACTGACTACACCGGCTCCATCCACCTGGAGGCACGCGGCCCGGAAGGCGAGCGCAGCGTCACCGGGGCTTTGCTCGGTGACGACGAGTTGCGGCTCACCAATATCGACGGTTTTCCGATCAGTGTTGTCCCGAGTCGCTACATGCTCATCACCCTGCACCGCGACATGCCGGGGATCATCGGCAAGGTCGGATCGTTTCTCGGCTCTTACAACGTCAACATCGCCGGGATGCAGGTAGGCCGCAAACTGATTCGCGGCGACGCCGTGATGATGGTCTCGCTCGATGACCCCCTGCCCGAGGGTCTGATTGGCGAGATCGAGTCGGTCTCGGGCATCCGCAAGGCCTACACCGTCAACCTCTAGCCTTGCGCGTCGTCCTCGTCGGTACGCTGGGGGCCTTGAACCTGGGTGGGGTGGCTCGGGTGATGAAAAACTTCGCCCTCACGGACCTCTACCTGGTGAACCCCCAGTGTTCACCAGGCGATGAAGAGGCGCGCCGGATGGCTGTTCATGCTGTCGATGTGCTCGATCGTGCGACGGTGAGCGCCGACTTGCCATCGGCCCTGGCCGGTTGCGAGCGCGTGGTCGGCACGACTGCCCGCCCCCGCACCGTGAGCGACCCATTTCTCACCCCAGCAGACGGTGCCCGGTGGCTACTCCAGAGCAATGCTCCCGTGGCCTACCTCTTTGGCCCTGAAGACCGGGGCCTCAGCAACGAGGAGCTGTCTTTTTGCCAGCGCTACGTTCAGATTCCGACCAGTGATGCGTATCCTTCGCTAAATCTGGCCCAGGCCGTCGGCATCTGTGCTTATGAGCTATTTACTGCCCGCGAGTCGTCGGGTCTAGTTGCCGTCGAGTCCGAGCCGGCCCCGACCACAGAAGCGCTCGAAGGTTTTTATGCTCACCTGCAAAGCACCCTGCTCGCTATCGGTTACCTGCAGGAGCAGACGGTAGAGCGCAAACTGGAGAAGTTTCGGCGACTCTTCAACCGGGCCGGGCTCACCGCTCAGGAGGTTGCCTTGCTGCGTGGCGTGCTGCGCCAGGTCAACTGGGCGAACAAGGGCACTACCAATCCAGGGGATTGAAGTGCTCGGCTGAAACAAAAAAACTTAACAATCCGTCCTAAGGTGTGTCCATACCCAGGACCGGGTAGGACAGAAGCTCAGGCAGGAGGCAGCTATGAATTCGGCCAAACGGCAAACGCGAAGCCAGCTCTGGGTTTTGCACTGGATGATGGCGATTTCCTTTGCAATCTTGTTCGCTGTCGGTCTTTACATGGTCGATTTACCCAGGGAGGTTGGCTACCGCCCGTCGCTCTACAGCTTTCACAAGTCGCTCGGGGTGCTGGTGATGTTGCTATTGAGCGTCCGTATCTTCCTGGCACTGCGCGCCATCACACCGGCCCAGACTAAAAACCGGGTGGCGATGGGCCTGCACGCAAGCCTTTATGTGCTGATGCTGGTCGTGCCCCTGAGCGGCTACCTCTACTCGAATCTGCGCGGCCGAGACGTTGCCCTCTTTGGCCTACCGCTACCGGCCATTGCCTCCGAGGACAAGGCGCTCGGCGACGCAGCCAAGGATACTCACGGTTGGCTCGCCTACACACTCGTCGCCTTTGCCGGCGCTCACCTGCTGGCCCAGTGCAAGCAGGTGGCAAGTTCCTGGAAGCGCTTCAACGCCCGCCGCTCCTCGGCTACCTGAAAGAGGAGCACCTCTCAGGTGCTCCTCTCCACTTTTGTACTACTCAGGGTTGGGCGTCCGGATTCTGCGCTGTGGGGGTGCCGGGCTTGCGAACGGTCGGGTAGGCGATGCCCAGCTGCTGTAAGTAGGTGTCGTATTTGCTGGCGTCGTAGTAGTACTTGCGCATCGCCGGCCGGTACTTCTCCATGCGCTCTTTGTTGAGCCAGATAGGGGGTGCTGTGCCCTCAGGTACGAGCGAGATCCACTTTGTGTCTTTGGTCTGCTCGCCGTAGTAGCTCCAGGCCGCTTTTACCAGTTCGGGTTTGGTGAGGAAGTCAAGGGCGGTGAGGGCCTGGGCCTTGGCCCCGGCGGTGGCTCCTTTGTGGGCAATTGGAGTCGCCATGCTGATGCCGTTGGCCCAGTTGTGGCCGGGGAGCCCTGGGATATTGCCGGGGAAGCGCAAGTAGACCGTGGGCAGGTTCCAGGAAATCTCGGCGATGTCGTCTGAACCGCCGCCCATCGAATCGGCCGGGGCCTTGGGCGGCTCCAGCTTCTTAATCTCGGTCGGTAATCCCGTCTTCACGGGCGCGTCGATCTCTTGCTGGAGCGCTTTTGCGAGGGTCTGGTCCGCTTCGCTCCACTTGGGCATACCGACCATTTCGATGTTTTTTTGCTGGGTCTCGGCCACCACTTTGTTGAAGTGGCTGGGCCAGGTGGCAGACAGAATCCGCTCGGTGACCTCGGTATCGGTCATCATCGCCGCTGCTTTTGCCATTTTTGCCCCGAGGGCGTGTAGTTCTTTGATGCGCGTGTAGTCCATCTCGCGGAAGTAGTACCAGACCGTGGCGTGGTTGGGCACCACGTTTGGCTGGTCGCCACCGTCGGTAATCACCGAGTGGGAGCGGTGCTGCAGGCGCAGGTGTTCGCGGCGGAAGTTCCAGCCGATGTCCATCAGTTGGGCCGCGTCGAGGGCACTGCGCCCCATCCAGGGGGATGCCGCCGAGTGGGCCGTCTTGCCGACGAACTGAAACTCGGTCGAGACCAGCCCCGAACTGCCCGCGCCGTAGGCCGTGCTCAGGTCGCTGCTGATATGGGCACCGAGGACGATATCGACCCCTTTGAAGACTCCCGCCCGCACCAGGTAGTTTTTGCTCCCCAGCAACTCCTCGGCTACCCCCGGATAGATGCGCAGTTGGCCCTCGATATTGTTTTTCTGCATCAGCTTTTTGAGGGCGAGGGCCGCCGTCACGTTCACGGCCTGCCCGGCATTGTGCCCTTCACCGTGGCCGGGAGCCCCCTCCACCAGGAAATCTCGGTAGGCGACACCCGGCTTTTGAGAACTGACCGGAATGCCGTCGAGGTCGGCAATAAAGCCGACGACCGGCTTACCTTTGCCCCAGGTCGCTACCCAGGCGGTCGGAATGCCTGCGATGCCGCGCTCGACTTTGAAACCTTCTTTTTCGAGCATCTCGGTCAAATATTTAGAAGTCTCAAACTCTTGAAAGCCAAGCTCGCCGAAGCTGTACATGGTATCAACCATGACCTGGGTCAGCTTGGACATGCCCTCGATATCTTTTAATAATTCGGCTTTGTAGGCCCCGGTCTTATCGGTCTGAGCGTAGGCAGGCAACCCGGCGGTTGCACACAGCATCAGGACCAGCAACCCCTTCCTTAGAAAGAACATACGGTACTCTCGTTAGTTGAGAGTAAATCATCGTGCATCGAGCCTTTCTAGACAAGATTCACAGGCATTTTTGATAGGCAAGAAAAACTTGCCGACGTCTCAAATA
>JANNPH010000015.1:0-13065 GCA_031399965.1 Gloeobacteraceae cyanobacterium SOY_34_metabat_159
CCCAAGCTTCCGCCCACTGTAAAGTCCGGGTGACACTCTGCGGGTCAGGCCCTTCGCAGTAGAGCCTCAAGAGCGGCTCGGTGCCACTGAAGCGCACAATCAGCCAGCGGTCGTCTTCGAGCCTGAACTTGTGCCCGTCAATGGCGGTGTGCTCGATCACTTTCAGGCCGGCAATTTCAGTCGGTGGCTCAGTCTGGAGACTGATGAGCAACTTTTGCTTGAAGGTATCGTCGGCAAGCTTCAAGTCGCGGCGATCGTAGTACGAGTGGAAACCGACCTCAGCCTGCAGTTCACTCAGAAGCGCACTCAGGTCTTTACCGGTCTTGGCGACGATTTCAAGCAGGTAAAGAGCACAGAGCAGGCCATCGCGCTCAGGCATATGGTCCCGGTAGCCGATGCCGCCGGATTCCTCGCCACCGACCAGCACCGGCTCACGCAGCATGATATCGGCGATGTACTTAAAGCCGATTGCCGTCTCCTCGACAGCCAGCCCACGGGCCATCGCAACGCGGGAGATGAGGTCGGAGCCGCTGATCGTTTTAACCACTTTGCCGGTGAGTCCACGACGGCGTGCCAGGTGATCGACCAGCAGCGGGATGAGTGCCTGACAGCTCAAGTAGTTCCCGGCACCGTCGGCGGCGGCGATCCGGTCGGCGTCCCCGTCGAGGGCAAGCCCGATGGCGGGGCGGTCACCTGTATAGGAACGGACAGCTCGAAAGAGTGGTGCCAGGTAGCGGGCAATCGGTTCGGGCGGATTGCCGCCGAAAAATGGGTCGTGAGCGGCGCGCACTTCGGTCACCGAGCTACCAATAAGCCGGGTAAGCCCTCCAGCCCCGACGCCATGCATGGCGTCCAGGAAGATGGCAATCTCTGCTTCCTGGATAGCGGCGATGTCGACTTTGCTGCGCAGTTGCTCAAGGTAGTCGTCCCAGGCGTCAAAGCGCTCCAGCTCCGCCTGCTTTGCAGGTTGGGGAATCTGCCCCGCAGCAAGGCGCTCCTCAACAATCTGGGTAAAGTCGGGCGACACAGAACCGGCGAATGCTCCCTTGATTTTGAGACCCGAGTAAGTGGCAGGGTTGTGGCTTGCCGTCACCACCAGCGCTCCAATTGCCCCCTGCTTTTTGACTGCCCAGCTGAAGGCCGGGGTCGGCGCGGCAGCAGTGGCAAGCTTGACCGGGATACCGAGGGCCTGCACAGAATCAGCGACGACGTGTGCAAATTCTTCTGAAAGAAAACGGCGGTCGTAGCCGACGATGATCCCTTTGCCTTCAAAAGTCTCCGCTAGAACCTGGGCCGACACCAGAGCTACCTTTCGGAGATTTTCAAAGGTGAACTCATCTGCGATCACGCCTCGCCATCCATCCGTCCCAAAACGAATTGTCGGTGCCATCGCGCCATCTCCAAGAAAGCCGCAAAGTGAGTATAGAGCCTGCCTGTGTGGATAGCCAGCCGCGACCAACACTGAAACCGGACTCCACTTACCCACAGCTGAGCATTACCTCAGCAAACTCTCTCCAGAGAAACCTGGCTCAGCTATTGCTGCTGAATGCCAGGACGACAATCAAAAAGGGCGGACGATGGGAATTGAACCCACGAATGGAGGATCCACAATCCTCTGCCTTAACCATTTGGCTACGCCCGCCGTAGTCCATTTCGCATCCTAGCACTTTCTGGCTCAAAGACCGCCACAAGTTGCTTACTTTGTTAACCAACCAGTGACTACTCACTCAAGCCCGTGTACAATGATATAATCAGGGGCTCAACTTTGGTGGTGAGTTCAGCCTGAGCGGCCGTTAGACGCAAGCGCGTCCTTCAGCACCAGGATCTCGTCGCGGTGGGCCCGGATAACCAGTCTGGTTCCATTGTCCATGTCCATGATTTTCGCTACCACCTGTTCAGGCCGTCTGGCTCTTCGCCAGTAGAAAATTCCGATCAGGGGGCAAAGCAGGGGTAGCACAGTAAACAGGCCGCCAAAATCTGGAAACAGGGTTGCCAGTACCAGGCTCAAACAGATAAGTCCCAGAAAAGCAAGGAGAGTCAGAAAGGTAGCAAGAAAACGGCTGGGGGCGACTATCCCTGAGAACACCAGGCGATCCCCTTCCTCAACAAGTTGATAGGAGCGTCTCTCCAGATGGGTACGCAGGTTTTCAGCTACCTGGCTCGATCTGGTACTGAACTTTATTTCTGCTTCCTCGGTACGGTCTTTAACCGAGGCTCTTAGAAAGAAGAACAGTCCAACCAACAGCAAGAGAGTAAGCAGCAGTGTCGAGAAGGCCGTTGTGTCCTGCATAGTCCCATTATGACCCGTAGCCAGTCTACTGCCCAGGGCATACTCTATCTCCTGACTGCAGGCATGTTCTTTACTTGAGTATGGTCGTATAATAAGGATTGAGAGGATAAGTAAAAACGTTGTAAGTGGCAAGCGCGCAATCGAACTAAATTAGCGACCCGCAGCGCATGCGGAAGCAAGGAACATTCGATAGAGGTCTGAACGTCCAGGTAGGGGAAAGTCGTTATAGATATGGCGTTATTGGCCTCCAGTCCCCACCGGACCTGTCGAAGCTCGTTTCCCAAGCAGGCATTCACGTTAGAGAAGGTTGAAATACCATGCACATTCTTGATATCGATGCAGCTCCCATTCCAGAAGACCTCGATCAGGTAGCCCTCGATCCACAGGCTATGGAAGCCTTTGTGCAGGTGGACTACACGGACGAGCGTCCGGTGCGTCCGGGCAGCTCGACCGATCTGGTGCGGGTCTACCTTCAAGAGATCGGTCGGGTTCCTTTGTTGGGCCGTGACGAAGAAGTAGAACTTGCCCGTCAAGTCCAGAAGTTGATGAAGCTGATCGCTCTGAAGGAGACTCTCGGCACCGAGGTAACCGATGAAGACTGGGCAGCCGCAGCGGAACTGACTCTGCTCGAACTGAAGCGCCTTCAGGTGAGCGGTAGCCGTGCCAAGAAGAAGATGATCGAGGCCAACTTGCGTCTGGTGGTCTCAGTGGCCAAGAAGTACCAGAACCGCGGTCTGGAGTTGCTCGATCTGGTTCAGGAGGGCACCCTCGGTCTTGAGCGCGCTGTTGAGAAGTTTGACCCGACGAAGGGCTACCGATTCTCGACCTACGCGTACTGGTGGATCCGCCAGGGCATCACCCGCGCCATTGCAACTCAGTCGCGCACGATCCGGCTGCCAGTCCACATCACCGAAAAGCTCAACCGCATCAAGAAGACTCAGCGCAAGCTCTCGCAAAATCTGGGTCGCACCCCGACCATCGCCGAGATCGCCGAAGAACTCGAGATGGAGCCGGCACATGTTCGCGAATTGATGAGTCGCGTGCCCCGTTCGGTCTCGCTTGAGACCCGCGTCGGTAAGGACAAAGACACCGAGCTTGGTGAACTGCTCGAAGCGGAAGAAACTTCTCCCGAAGATAGTGCCATTCAGGAGTCGCTGCGCCGCGATGTGCAGGAACTGCTCACCGACCTCACCCTGCGCGAGCGGGACGTCATCACGATGCGTTATGGCCTGCTCGATGGGCGCACCTACTCACTTTCTGAGATCGGCCGTGCGCTTGACCTCTCCCGCGAACGGGTCCGGCAAATCGAGTCCAAGGCGCTGCAAAAGTTGCGTCAGCCGCGCCGCCGCGCCAAAGTGCGCGACTACCTGGAGTTGATGGAGTAGTCGATTCTAGATGCTAGATTAAGGGCCATCTCGTGACTGAGGTGGCCCTTAATGCTGGAAGCACAGGTGATCGAGGCGGTTGGTGAACCCCGTGCCCTAGTCTTCTTGCTGCACGGGCGGGGAGCTGACTCTACAGATCTCATACCCCTGGCGAATGCACTCGCACTCGAACACGTTCGCTATGTGCTGCCCAACGGGCCGCAACCGGCTGGTAGCGGACGCCAGTGGTATGCGTTCGGCGCGGCGCACGGGTCAGACCTCCAGGCAAGCAGCATCCAACTCAAAGCGCTGATTGATTCTGAATGCCGCCCTCTTCCTGGCTGCCGTCTGGCGTTGGTTGGCTTTTCCCAGGGTGCCGTGCTTGCCCTTGACGCCGGGTTCAAGTACAAACCGGTGCCGACGGCAATTGTCGGCTTGAGCGGCTATTTATTTGAGCCGCCACTGGACCCGTCCGGCACTTCACCAGCAGTCCTGCTGGTCCACGGCAGCATGGATACAGTGATTCCAGTTTCCGCTGGTCGGCAGGCCTATCAAAAGTTGCTTGCCCTGGGCGTCAACGTCCAGTTTGAAGAATTTCAGATGGGCCATCAGATCAATCCGCAGACCTTGCAGGTCGTGCGGCAGTTTTTAAAGCTGACGCTGCTTGGCGCCTAGCGTTCTTCGACGACGGGCAGGGTGCGTGCGCCTAGGAATTTTTTGCTCTCGGCGCTCATCGTGAGGAGTTGTTTCTGGACACCGCCCGCGAGCCGTAGGCCAGCCTCCAGTAACAGGGCGAGACCTCCCACACTGACCGTCAAAAGCGGATCGACTTCAGGAGATTTCATAGAGATCGAGTACGTCTGATTCTTCACTACGATAACCGAGACTTTCGAGCGCTTCACGAATGTCCTGACGGACGCTCAGGTCTTCATCTTCGAGGGCGTCCAATAGGGCGGCCGTGGCGCGGCTGTCACCAAGTCTACCGAGGGCCCAGGCACAGTTGCTGCGCACGACGGCAAGCGGATCGCTTTTGAGCGATGTGACCAGGGTATCGAGTGCGCGCAGGTCACCCAGTTGTCCGAGAGCACTGGCTGCCCACAGACGCACTGCAGGAATATCGGTCTGCAGTGCATCGACCAGGGAACTGTAGGCGCGTGGGTCGCAGCAGTTGCCGAGTGCCCAGACCAGGCCCTTGCGCACATAGCCATTCCAATCCTCAGCCAGAGCCGTGATCAAGGGTTCGACCGCGTCTGGACAGGGGTTGCGCCCGACGGCATAAGCAGCACTGACCCGCACTAGCGGGCATTCATCGCGCAGTAAACCGATGAGACCGGGTACGGACCGGCTGTCCTGAATTTCAGAAAAAGCGCGAGCAGCCAGCATGCGCCTGGTGAGGTCGGAGGCGCTCAAGTCCGCAAGCAATTGCTCCACGTCCGGCGGTGGCTCAAGGACTTCGAGCGTATAAGGCGCTGCCTCGATCAGATCGTCCATAAAGCCTATTCTGACACTCCCGACCTTGAGCGAACAATCGATCGCACCGAGTAGGCGGAAATATCAAATTAGTGGAAGGCGGTACTAGCCCTCGACCCAGTCGCGCAGCAGAGTCTGACGGCGCGGGTGGCGCAATTTGCGCATCGCCTTGGCCTGAATCTGACGGACTCTTTCGCGTGAGAGGTTGTACATCTCACCGATGTCGGCAAGGGTATAGGTGTTGCCGTCGGCAAGGCCGAAGCGCAACTCGATAATGTCGCGTTCGCGGGGAGTCAGCAGGTGCAGGAGTGATTCGATCTGCTCGACGAGCAGGTCGTGGTCGAGCACTTCACTCGGCGATGTCGTGTCGTGGTCTTCGATTAGCTGTAGCAGTTCGGTGTCTTCTTCTTTACCGACCTTGACATGCAATGAGAGTGTGCGGCGACCGGCATCGAGGATTTCGTCGAGCTTGTCGATGTCAAGTTCAAGGGCGTCGGCTATCTCGTTTTTAGTCGGTTTGCGGGAAAGCTCCTGCGCCAACTCGCGGCGAACGCGCTTGACCTGGTTGAGTTTTTCGACCATGTGCACCGGCAGGCGAACGGTGCGCGACTGCGAGGCAATCGCACGGGTGATGCCCTGGCGGATCCACCAGTACGCGTAGGTTGAAAACTTGTAGCCACGCTCGAAGTCAAACTTCTCGGCCGCCCGCATCAGGCCAATTGCCCCTTCTTGAATCAGGTCCAAAAATGGGACGCCCCGGTTGAGGTACTTTTTGGCAATCGAGACGACGAGTCGCAGGTTGGCTCGCACCAGACGGCGCTTGGCGGCTTCTGATTCCTCCCCTCCAGCTGCGATGATTCGGGCAAGCTCAACTTCCTGCTCGGAGGTCAGCAACGGGTAACGCGACATTTCGCGTAAAAATTGGCCGACGGAGTCCTCTAGAGAAGCCTGACTCGCCCGACCCCGCTTCTGCTGAGGGGGTGTAATTTGAATTGTTACCGATGAGACCATCGTCGCTCTCTCCAATGAGTCGGTGGGGTGGGGCGTGCTTGAAACTTTGTGCAATCTCTAATTTTTTTAACAAAAATTAAACAAAGAGTCAACAAAGTTGTGTTTTGATGTCGCGTTTGCGAGGGACGTCCTTACTTTATGGCGACAGCGAATTCTCCTACATCTGTCTGGGGGCGGGGATCACTGTCTGGGCGCGGGTATTGGCGTTTGGGCCAGCAGAGTGTGGATTTGCTCGGTGCAGCGCTGGGTAACGGCTTGTAACAAAGCTTTGTCACTGGTCGCCGGTGGTTGGATGAGAGGACCAAATCGGACGCTCAGCGGAAAAGGCTTGGGCCAGTAACTACCTTTCGGCAAAATCTTACCCGTACCGCCGATGGCGACCGGCACAATCGGAATCTGAGACTTGGCTGAAATCATCGCTGCTCCCAGTTGCGGCGTCTCGACGCGTCCATCGTCGGCGCGGGTGCCGTTCAAGAAGACGCCGACCGCCCAACCGGAGTCGAGGGCCGAAAGTGCCGCTCGGATTGCCCCGCGATCTCCCGTGCCGCGCCGCACCGGGAAGGCTCCATAGGCAAGCATGATCGGCCTGAGCAAGGCCAGGTCGAAGAGTTCTTCTTTGGCCATAAAGGCAATAGGACGCCTGGCGCAGTTGGCGAGCACGACCGGGTCAAAGAAGCTCGCATGGTTGCTCACCAGCAGAATTGGTCCTTTGAGCGGCACATATTCGGCTCCCTCGGTGCGCAGCCGGAAGATGGCATGCAGCAGGGGGTTGACCAGCAGCCACTTCAGCAGGGTGTAGGGCACTTGGGCATCTGCGGGTACGCGTGGCATCTGACTACCTGCTGTAGCCCCAGGCTTTTGGATCGACATTTTTGAGCGGCACATCGGAGAGTCCGTATTCAACCCAGCGCCGACTCACCTGCTCGGCTGTCTTGGGGTCGGAGCGCAGCGCTTCACCCCAGAGGTGGTCGGTCTCGGGCGCAATTTTGGTAGTGGCGTCGATGCCCATGCGTGCGCCGAGGCCGATGCGCTCGGAGGCGAAGTCGAGCGAGTCGAAGGGCGTGTCGGGAATGATGAACACGTCGCGCTGGGGGTCTACTTTCGAGGCGATGGCCCAGACGACCTGGGACGGGTCGCGGATGTCGATGTCTTCGTCTACGACCACGACGAACTTGGTGTAGGTGAACTGGGCCAGGGCCGTCCAGAAAGCGAGGGCGGCACGGCGGGCCTGACCGGGGTAAGCCTTTTTAATCGAGAGCACGGCGAGCTTGTAGCTGAGGGCGTCCATCGGCAGGAAAAAATCGCGCACCTCAGGGATCTGCTGGCGCAATAGGGGAGTATAGATGCGGTTGAGGGCGATGGCGAGCATCGCTTCTTCTTTCGGGGGTCGGCCGGAAAAAGCGGTGTGGTAGATCGGGTC
Organism: Gloeobacteraceae cyanobacterium SOY_34_metabat_159; assembly: GCA_031399965.1. Classification (GTDB taxonomy): domain Bacteria; phylum Cyanobacteriota; class Cyanobacteriia; order Gloeobacterales; family Gloeobacteraceae; genus JANNPH01. The sequence goes on from JANNPH010000015.1 coordinate 7,556, forward strand.
AGTCCGGTGGGTGATGGCCTCGATGTGGACGACCGGCGAATCCTCAGCCGCCCCGTAGTAGCCCATGTGGTCGCCGAAGGGTCCATCGGGCAACACTTCACCGGGGGTAATCGTCCCTTCCAGCACAAACTCGCTATGGGCCGGCACCATCAGGTCTGAGGTCTGGCACTTGGCCAGTTGCACGCCCTCCCCCGCGTAGAGTCCAGCAAAGACCCACTCGGACAGTTCGACCGGGATGGGCGTTGCCGCCGCCATGATTAGCAGCGGATCGACCCCGACTGCAATCGCAATCGGCAACTTCTGGCCCCGTTCGGCGGCTTTGCGCAGGTGGCGCGCCCCACCCCGAACCGAGAGCCAGTGTACGGTCATCGTATTTTTAGATTGTTGCTGCAGGCGGTAGATGCCGACGTTGGGCGTACCGTCCTCCGGGTCCTGGGTAATCACGAGGCCCATCGTCAGGATGCGCCCGGCGTCTTTCGGATAGGGTCGAATCATCGGGATGCTGTCCAGGTCTACGGCTTTGCCGGTGTGCACAACTTGCTGGCATTCCGGGTTGAAGAGTACCCGGCCTGGACTTGCCCTCAAAATGTCGAGGACAAGCGGCGCAAATTCAAGCGCATCCTGAATAGATCGCGGCGGGCGAGGCTTTTGCAGTTTGCCGAGTTTGGTACCGAGGTCTTCGAGTTCGCGCGCCTCTTTGAGGCCCATCGACCAGACGACGCGCTCGACCGTTCCGAGCAGATTGACAGCGACCGGAAACCGGGAGCCTTTGACGTTTTCAAACAACAGAGCCGGTCCACCAGCCGCGAGCATGCGGTTGGCGATCTCGGCAATTTCGAGGTCCGACTCGACGGGCACACCGATCCGCCGCAACTGTCCGCGCTGTTCGAGCAACTGCAAAAAAGTGCGCAGATCCCGTCCCATCTTTACTTTCCTTCATAGCCTGATTCGATGGTAGGGGCCTGGATACACGCTGGCAACCCGGCGCGGGGCTGGACGCCGGGTGGGCATTTGCTCTTAAAATCGGGAGACCCGTGCTCAGACTCCACCATGACCGCAGCCGTCCCCGAAAAACGGATCTTCTCCGGTGCTCAGCCGACCGGCCAACTCCACCTCGGTAACTACCTGGGAGCTGTGCGCAACTGGGTCACACAACAGCAACTCTACGAAAGCTACTTCTGTGTCGTGGACCTGCACGCCCTCACTTTTCCCCAGGAACCCAAAGCACTGCGCGAGGCGATCTGGCGCACAGCAGCGCTCTACATCGCCTGCGGCATCGACCCGGAGCGCTCGACAGTCTTCGTACAGTCCCACGTCCCAGCCCATACAGAACTCACCTGGCTCTTCAACTGTATTGCTCCGATGAACTGGCTTGAACGCATGATCCAGTTCAAGGAAAAAGCCGTTAAACAGGGCGAGGATGTCAGTGTCGGCCTCTTTGACTACCCGGTATTGCAGGCCGCCGACATCCTGCTCTATAAGCCGCACCTGGTGCCGGTGGGTGAAGACCAGCGCCAGCACATCGAACTGACCCGCGATATCGCCCGCCGCTTTAATGACCGCTACGGCGACACCCTGCGCATCCCGGAGATGCTGATCTTGAGTGAGGGGGCGCGGGTGATGAGCCTTCAGGACGGCACTGCCAAGATGTCGAAGTCGGACCCCTCGGACCTCTCTCGCGTCAACTTGCTCGACACCCCCGAGCAGCTGCGCGAAAAAGTGAAGCGCGCCAAGACCGACGCGGTGATGGGCCTCACCTTCGACCCGGCCCGACCCGAGTGCTATAACTTACTCACCATCTACCAGGTGCTCGCGGGCGAGAGCCGCGAGGCGGTCGAGTCGCAATTTGCCGGCAGCGGCTACGGCAAGTTCAAGCCCGTGCTCGCCGACCTGCTCATCGAGTATTTGCGGCCCATCCGCGAACGCTACGCGCAAATTGCTGCAGAACCGGGCTACCTTGAGAGCGTCTTGCAGAATGGGGCGCAGCGAGCGGTGGCAGTTGCAACTGTGACCCTCGGGGAAATACGTTACAAACTCGGGCTGCTAGCGCCTCTATAATAGGGTTATTTTCTGACAGTTTCGCTTTACAAATAGCAAAGGGCAGGTGCACTATGTCTGGCGAGTATGTTCCTGGCCTGGAAGGAGTTCCGGCGACTCGGTCCAACATTAGTTTCGTCGATGGCAAGGCCGGTATCCTTGAATACCGTGGCATCCCGATCGATCAACTCGCCGAATCGAGTACGTTTCTGGAGACGGCCTTTCTGCTTATCTTCGACCACCTGCCGATTAAAGACGAACTCGTCGCTTTCGAGGCCGAAATCCTCAGCCACCGCCGGGTGAAATACCGCATCCGCGACATGATCAAGTCTTTTCCGGAGAGCGGTCGGCCAATGGTGGCGTTGCAGTCATGTATCGCTGCCCTGGGCCTCTTCTATCCAATCACCGAAGGCATCAGCCGGGAAGAATACGCTTTTCAATCGACGATTCGGCTGCTCTCAAAAGTGCCGACGATGGTGGCGATGTTTCACCAGATGCGCCTGGGCAACGACCCGGTGTTGCCGCGCGATGACCTCCACCACGCCGCCAATTTCCTGTACATGCTCACCGGGCGCGAACCGGACCCGCGCGCGTCGCGCATTTTTGAAGTCTGCCTGATGCTTCATGCCGAGCACACGGTCAATGCCTCGACATTTTCGGCCCTGGTGACGGGTTCGACCCTGGCTGACCCCTATACGGTGATCACTTCCGCCGCCGGGACGCTCTCGGGACCATTACACGGCGGGGCCAATGAAGAGGTGGTCTCGATGCTGCGCCAGATCGGCACCGTCGAGCGGGTGCGGCCCTACATCGAAGACCGGCTTGCACGCAAAGAGCGGATCATGGGTGTTGGTCACCGCGTCTACAAAGTCAAAGACCCCCGCGCCACGATCTTGCAAAATCTGGCGGTCGAACTCTTTGACCGCTTTGGTCATAGCCGCCTCTACGACATTGCCGCCGAAGTCGAGCGCGTCTGCGACGAACTGCTCGGGCCGCGGGGTATCTATCCAAACGTTGACTTCTACTCGGGCCTCGTCTACGAAAAGCTCGGCATCCCGGCCGACCTGTTCACTACTGTCTTTGCCATCTCGCGGGTGGCCGGGTGGCTTGCCCACTGGCACGAGCAACTCACCGATAACCGCATCTTCCGACCCACTCAGGTCTACACGGGCGCCCATGGCGTCGAATACACGCCCCTCTCGCTGAGATCCTACGCCTAGCGTTAGAGTAGGGGGAACCTGCCTGAAGGCTACTTCTGATGGTGCGCCTACCGCTGCTTAACTTGCACCCGGACCACGTAGCCGAGGTGATCGAGACGGCCACGACCGAATTTCTTGCCCAGTGCTTAGACGGCGAGTCGCTCGATTTTCCTATCGCACCGCCTTTCGGTTCACTGGTGAAGGCCGTAGACGAGGAAGCCGGTATCGATGTCTACGCAGTCGTCCACTTTGCAACTACAAGCCCAATCGACTCAGTACACCGGGCGCGGGCGATGGGGTTGTCGTTTCAGCAGTTGCGCTCAGAGCAGCCGCAGATTTTCGACATGCTCAAAACTGAATTCAAAGCGGCTATCGTCGGCTACAAACAAGAGCGCCGGGTCGTACAGCACCTGCCGCCCCGCCCACCTTTCGTGCATCAGGCGGTCTACCACTGCTCGCAAATGGAGATTGCCCAGTTCAGCACCCGGCTCGATTTTCTGCGCACGGTGATGCAGGTCTCGGGTGCACCTGTAGATGAATTGCTCGCCGCAACCGTTCGCCACTGTCACGCCGCCCATAACCACAGCCGACCCTGGCTGGTGGAGGCCGGGCGCGAAATCAGCCAACTCCTCAAAGACGACTACGACCGGTTGGGTGCTGTTTTGCGGCGGATGCGTCCTTAGGTACACTGCCTTTATGTACAAAAAAACGTTCTGGATATTGGTCTGTGCTTTCGCCCTATTCGTACCGCTACTGGCTGTGCAGGCAGAGCCACCGGCCGGTGCGGGAGTGCGGGCTGTGCTCGAAGCGCAAGCTGCCGCCTGGAACCGGGGCGACCTGGACGCTTTTATGAGTGGTTATGCGCGTTCTGAGACGACGACTTTTGTCGGCAGTGAGGTCACCAAGGGCTATCAAAAAGTGCTGAACCGCTATCGTGAGCGCTACGCGACTCCAGAAAAGATGGGTAAGCTGGCCTTCACAGATTTAGAGGTCAAGATGCTCGGCACCGAATACGCCTCCGCCGTCGGCCGCTGGCAACTCAAGCGCTCTCCAGAAGCAGGCGGCGATGTCGGCGGTCTTTTCACACTGCTGTTTCAGAAGACTCGCGAGGGCTGGAAGATCATCCTCGACCACACCAGTTAGCTCAGAATCCCTTGCAGGTCCAACACAAACCCAGGTAATACCTCTTCTCCTGACATGCTACCCGGCGATTGGAACACCTCGAATGCTCGTCCGGGGCGATAGATTTCGACCCGCTGCTCTTGAGGATTGATGAGCCAGCCAAGTCGCAGGCCGTTGTCCAGATATTCCTGCATCTTCTGCTGAAGTGGCTTCAGTTCATCGGTCGCCGAACGCAACTCGACTACGAAGTCCGGGCACAGCGGCAGAAATTTCTCCTTTTGTTCGCCAGTCAAAGCGTCCCAACGTAGGCGGGTCAGCCAGGAGGCATCTGGAGAACGGATCGCTCCATTGGGCAGGACAAAGCCACCTGAGGAATCAAAAACATGGCCGAGGCCAGTCTCTCGATTCCAGAGCCAGAGTTGCCCGCTCAGTTCAGCGTTGCGTTTGCTCCCACCACTACCGACCGGCGACATAATGACGAGCTCTCCTCTGGCTGTACGCTCGAAGCGCAAATCCCGGTTCTGGGCACTGAGTTTATAAAACTGTTCGTCACTCAAGCTGAATACGTCATTCACATTCAGGGTAAAGACATCCATCCCGGCCTCAACAGTATCTAGTGAGTCATTGCACTTCTAGAGCTAAAACAGGATTCCTTGCAGGTCCAACACAAACCCAGGTAATACCTCTTCTCCTGACAGGCTACCGGGCGATTGGAGCACTTCGATAGTTCGTCCGGGACGATAGATTTCAACCTGCTGCTGTTGAGGATTGATGAGCCAGCCCAGCCGCAGGCCGTTGTCCAGATATTCCTGCATCTTCTGCTGAAGTGGCTTCAGTTCATCGGTCGCCGAACGCAACTCGACTACCAAGTCCGGACACAGCGGCAGAAACTTTTCTTGCTGCTCAGCGCTCAGCGCTTCCCATCGCTCTTGAGATACCCAGGCTGCATCCGGCGAACGAATCGCCTGGTTGGGCAGGATGAATCCACCTGAGGAGTCGCAAGCAACTCCCGTGCCGCTGCTGTCCAACCAGTTCATCAAGCGCTGGGTCAACCTGGCATTGCGGTAGCTTCCTGCAAATCCGACCGGCGACATGACGACGAGTTCTCCTCTGGCTGTACGCTCGAAGCGCAAATCCCGGTTCTGGGCGCTG
>JANNPH010000020.1:0-18817 GCA_031399965.1 Gloeobacteraceae cyanobacterium SOY_34_metabat_159
GACCTGCTATCCTGGCGGCAGTCGGCTTCGTCTCGGTCTGGATTACCTATCTGGGTGTCAATTTCCTGGCCAAGGGATTGCACAGTTACGGTTGGCTCTTCGGTAGTTAGCGGCAGAGGTGCGCCTTGGAAAAACCCACCCCTTCCCCTGTGCCGGAGCAATCTGGACCGGGGGCCATCGACTGGATTAAAAGCCAGCGCGAAAATATCCAGACCATCGTGCTCGCTGTCTTTCTAGCCCTCTTTATCCGTACGTTCGTCGCCGAAGCGCGCTACATCCCGTCGGGCTCGATGATACCGACCCTTCTAGTAGACGACCGGCTCATCGTCGAGAAGCTCAGTTACGAGTTCACCACCCCCGAACGGCGGCAGGTGATCGTCTTCATGCCGCCCAGGCGCACCAACCTCGATCAGGCTTTTATCAAGCGCATCATCGCTCTACCCGGCGATACGATCGAAGTGAAAGCGGGCAAAGTCCTGCTGAATGGCGTCCCGCAGCAAGAGCCTTTTATCACCGACCCGCCCACCTACGACCTGCCGCGTCAACAGGTTCCGCCCGGCCAATATTTTGTGATGGGCGACAACCGCAACAACAGTTACGACTCGCACATGTGGGGCTTCCTGCCGCGCGAAAACATCATCGGCCGCGCCCTTTTCCGGTTCTGGCCCCTGGAGCGTCTGGGAGCAATCGAATAAACCGAGATTTAAGCCGTCGGTTCAGCTTCAAGGCTGGTTGAGTCGCTGCGGCTCCTGCGATAGGAGGGTTCGTTCGGCCGGTAGCGGTGCCACGGGCTCAGTGAGCAGAAAGCGGCCCGCGAGAATACGTCTTTTAAGCACTTCGGCTACTTCCAGAGCGAGGGCCAGACTTGCGAGGGGAGCGGTGCGCACGCGCTGTCCCTGCAGCGTGATCTGCCCGCTCTTGAGCTGCGCGTAGCTCACCAGCCCAAAAGTGGGGCGCACCCGTCGCGGAATCGCAAAGTCGATGACCGGAGCTACCAGTGCTTCGTCCGTCACGGCCGCCGCCTGCACCACGGATTCACTCAGTACCGGCAGGGGGATGCCGACCCCCAACATCAGCGAAGGGCCGTAATTGTAAAAGCGACAGCCGCGTACATAGCGCGCTTCCATCGCCTTCAGGTCACCAATCAGGGCCAGGGTTGCCGCCGGTCCGACGGGGGTACCGTTCGGTAGGCGCTTCTGGAGGGGAAAGTGCTGAGTTCCTTCCCACGCGATGTAGCCGGTGCCGCCACCTAGAAAAAGGCGGGTGCCGATGCCGATTGCCTGCAGGTGCGGATCATTCAGCAGCGGGCTCAACTCGCCGACATTGGCATAGATGGCGTTACCCAGGCGGGGTTGCAGAGTGCCGAGATAGGTATGGAGGGGCCGATCGCCGCCGTTGACCCCGACTACGAAGTTTTGATAGGCATTGCGTGGATTGAATAAATAGGCCTGGTTGATCGAGGCGAGGGTAATCAGGGCATCGTAATCGCGGCGCGGATAGCAGTCGCTTGCCAGGCCCAGGGCGCGCAGGTTGACCGAACGGCCCGCCACCAGGTCGGCGATGACATGCCCGCCACCATAGTTTGGGTTTTCAGAAGCCTGGGCCGCTCCGATGTAGAGATCGACTGCCCCGAAGCCGCAATAAGCCTCGACGCCGTTGAGAGTCGCTTTTTGAAGACGGATGGGTGGGTCGGTGTGACCGAGGTTGAGCACGGCTCCCGAGGATTCCATCGGTTCAAAAGTGCCGGTTGTAATCACATCGATGGCGGCAGCGGTCGTGCGCACACCCATCTCCCGCACCGAATGCTTCAACTCGGATACAGTCAGCACCCGCGCCGTCCCGGCCTGGATTTTCTCATTGATCTGGGCAATCGTGCGCGTCGTCAATCGAACGCCTCTACTCGGGAGGGTCTACATAGTAGCGTTTGCCGACTGTGGGCTGCGATAAGCTAGCTATATGGCCAAAAGTGCGTCTCTTGCTCAGCTTTATGGATATCTCCGACCTTACCGGAGCCAACTGGTCCTCGGCATCGTCACCCTTCTTATCACCAATGCCCTTGGGGTCTTGATTCCCTGGCTACTGAAAGGAGCGATCGACGACCTGGGCCGCAACCTGCGCTACGAAGGCATCCTCTTTTATACCGGTCTGATTCTGGTGCTTGCGACCGTGATGGGCCTAATCCGGGTCTGGTCTCGCGTGCTGATCTTTAATATCGGGCGAAAAGTCGAATTCGATCTCAAGGGCCGCATCTTCGCACATCTATTACGCATGTCGCCCAGCTACTATGCCGGAAACCCGGTCGGCGACCTGATCAACCGTGCCACCAGCGACGTCGAGAGCGTACGCCGCCTGCTCGGCTTCGCCGTCTTGAGCATCATCAACACCTTTTTTGCTTACATCCTGACGCTACCGGTGATGCTCAGCCTCGACTGGTCACTCACTTTGATGGCGCTCGCGGTCTACCCGCTGATGTTTGGCTCAGTCTGGCTCTTTGCCGACCGCCTGCGCTCCGAGCAAATTGCAGTCCAGGAAGGTCTCGACTCACTCAGTTCGCTGATTCAAGAAGACCTCAACGGCATCTCGCTGATTAAAGTTTATGCCCAGGAAGAAAATGAGCGACGGGCTTTCAATGCCAACAACGACAAGCTGCTCAAGGCCAACCTGGACCTGGCCCTCAGCCGCAACGTAATCTTCCCGTTACTTGGGGCACTGGCAAGCGGCAGTTTGCTGGTACTGCTCTGGTTCGGTGGCCCACGTCTGGCGGACGGCACGCTTTCGATCGGCGCTTTTGCCGCCCTGGCTATTTACATCGAGCGCCTGGTCTTCCCGACCGCACTGCTGGGTTTCACGATCACGACCTATCAGCGCGGACAGGTCAGTATCGACCGCATCGAGCGTATCCTGGCCGTCGAGCCGAGTATTACCGACCAGGCCGATGCAAAACCGCTCATCAGTCCGCCTCGCGGCGAGATCGCTATTAAAGATCTCACTTACTATTTTCCGGGTAGCGAGCGTCCTGCCCTGGCCGGGCTCACTTTTGACGTGAAGGCGGGCGAGACGGTTGCAATCGTCGGCTCGATCGGCTCAGGTAAATCGACCCTTGCCAATGCACTCCCCCGGCTGCTCGAAATTGGTCCAGGCCAGGTGTTTCTAGACGGTATTGATGTCGTCGATTTACGCCTGCACGACCTGCGCTCAGCAATCGCCTACGTTCCCCAGGACAGTTTTCTATTCAGCGCCACGATTGCCGAGAACATTCGCTACGGGCGACCCGACGCCAGTGAGGCCGAGGTGCTCGAAGCGGCCCGTGGAGCCCGCATTGCCGAAGAGATCGACTTTTTTCCAAAGGGATATCAGACCGTAGTCGGTGAGCGCGGCATTACCCTCTCCGGCGGACAACGCCAGCGGGTTGCCCTCGCCCGCGCCTTTCTGGTGCGTGCACCGGTGCTGATTCTCGACGATGCTCTATCGAGCGTCGATAACCAGACTGCCGAAGACATTCTCCGTCAGATAGCCCGCGAGGAGCGAACAGTCATCCTGATTACCCACCGGCTGAGTGCCGCTGCTGCTGCTGACCGCGTCCTGGTGATTGAGCGCGGTAGTCTGGTCGAGAGCGGCTCCCACGGCGAACTACTGCGCCGCGGGGGTGCCTACAAAAAGCTCTGGGACCAGCAGGAACTGGAGAAAGCACTCAGCTAAAGCCGTGGGCCGACAGCCTCAAGCGCCAGGTAGGCGCTTCTGGGTGCGGTAAGCCAGGTACCAGGCCACACCGCCGACCACGGCAATCGGCAGCAGGTTCTGGGCAATAAACCCCAGCAATCCGACCACCAGGGCAATGGGCAATACCACGATTTTCAGGGCCACCCCGAGCACACTCAAGATGACCAACGCAAGACCGAGCTGCAATAGAAGCGACAACATGACGATGCCTTTTGACTCAACTGACCTTAGCCTACCACTATCAATTGAGCAAGGCAATGACCATGAACTCCGCAGCCGGGATGGCAAGGGAGTACATCAGGTCACGGCAACTTCGGCAGATGAACCGTCCGGCGACGCAGACGCGGCTCTGCTGCACCTTGAATCCGGGTTGGATTGATGACGCGGCCTGCCACGTCAAGATGCCAGATTTGCTGGCTATTGAGGCTTCTCAGCCGGCGGGCTTGCCCATCCCAGTGAAAGGTACCATCCCAGTCGCAGTGCAAAAGTCCGTCATCGATAACTGCGATAGAGCGCAAGGAACGGCTACACAGTGGGCAGTGGCGGGGCCTGATCATAGATCTCCCAGACAGAATGGTATTGCTTTGAGAATAACAAACCTGCCGCTTGAAACAAAGAGCCGCGGCCTATCTTCTGTCTGCCGACTGCAGGTCATGACGATAGAAACTGATCAACAGGGCGCGTGGTTTCTATCGCTATCACCCGACAACCCCAGAGTCATCTCCTCCCTGGAAAATCTTAAAAGTATATCGGTTGCTGCGCTGTCGAGCCGCCTGGCTTTTCCAGGCATACTAAAGTGATTACCAGCGGAGTCGATATGGGCCTTACACCGACTGAATATGCCCTGCACCTGACGTTTGAAGGCGGTCATCTGCAGACGGTTCGCCTACGCACCAGCAAAGAGGTAAACGACCTCATCCAGCAGATTTTTTTCGTGCAGGCTCAGGAGAACAGCGACTTTTTGCACATTCCTTTACAGGCTGACGGTGAGTATTTGATCGTCCGTCCAAGCCGAATCCAGGCGGTGCATGTAGAGCCGCAATTTTCGAGCAGTTTGGAACGCTATTGAATATGAACAATTCCTAAAATAATGAGCATATTCACCGTTTTTCTGGAACGCTGGAGATGAGAAATTGCTCTAGAAAGCTAGTCCTGTGAACACTGGTACTAAGTCCATTGCACAAAAGCATCGTCTTTCTTATCAAGACGTCTACCCCTGTCCAATCTGCCGCCATGGTGAGATTGCCAGCCTTGTGTTGACCGACGCGTTTGCCTGCAACTTTTGCCGCCACATCTTTACGACCGATTCTGATGAAAACACGATCCGCGTCGAAGATAGTTCACAGCCTTTGAGTTGGCGCTGGAACGGCAGACATTGGCAATCTGTACACCGCGAAGACTTCGACCTCACCCTGGTAATCTGGGTGGTTGGGCTGGCGCTGATTATCTTCCCGCCGACCCTGGTCTGGTTTTCCTACCGGGCACTGCCGCTCAACTCGCCCGCGCTGAACCTGCTCTTTTTCCCGATAGCCTGGACAGTGCTCACCTTGACCTCGCATCTCACTCTGGTCGGTTGGCTCCTGGCAGAGCATTACCAGTTCCCGATCTACATTGCCGGCAAAATTCGCCTGAGAACCTGGATAGAACACCGCGAAGCCAAGACCTGAAACGGCATGGGGCTGCACGGAACAATCGGTCGCTATTTCAAGTCTGTGATCAAGGTTAGGAAGGAGTCGTCTGAGCGGTCGATCAAACGAAAAAGGACCGAGCGGACAGGCAACGGTCCCCAGCTTCGGGATCCCCATCTGATCCTCCCTGTTCCCTTGGATCTCGCGGGAATACCCCCCTTCCAAGGGCAGAGTATAGCACGCTCATGTTCGGCCACAAGTCAAAGATCCCTTGTTCTTGTAAGGGTATCCAGGCCTGATAGAGTAGGGCAGAGAGCATTACACAGAAAGATTATGGCAGAGCAGATCAGCAACCTGTTTCATTATTTTCATGACTTTGAAGCGTTGATTCGGGCTGGAGGCTATGTAGTACTGACAGCGATTATATTTGCTGAAACTGGCCTCCTGATTGGTTTTTTTCTACCGGGCGATTCGCTTCTAGTCAGTGCCGGCGTCTTGATCGCCGCGACGGGTATCCTCGACATCTGGGTGCTTGCAGGCTTACTCTGCGCGGCTGCCATTATTGGCGACACCGTTGGCTACTGGATCGGAGCGCAGGCCGGACCGCGCTTATTTACCCGTGAACGCTCGCTCTTTTTTGCCAAGGACCACCTGCTCAAAGCCCAGCAGTTTTACGCCAAGCATGGCGGCAAGACCATTGTGATTGCCCGGTTCGTACCGGTCGTTCGCACGTTTGCCCCGGTCGTTGCCGGTGCAGCCCGGATGAACTACCCAACTTTCTTGCTCTACAACGTCTTCGGCGGCATCGTCTGGATCGGTCTATTGCTGGTGGGCAGTTACTACCTGGGAAGATTGGTTCCCGACATCGAGAAAAATCTGCATATCGTGGTGGCTATTGTGGTTGGCCTGTCGCTGCTGCCGCCCATCATCGAATACTGGAAAGCCCGCCGGGAGGCCACGACCCCTTAAAGGCCACGTCCAGCACCTGTTCTGTGCTTGTCAAAGGTCTTATCGAAGGCCCAGCAAAAGCCTGCTCAAGTGCATGAGTGTCATTGCGACAGTGCCCATCAGGCTCAGCATGCCAAATGCCATCAGGCCAAAACAGATACCCCGGTCGAGCATGCTGGTCGCCATGCCGGTATGTTGCTCGATAACAGAATCGTAGCGGCTATTATCCCAGGCGAATGTGTCTTCTGAAGCCTGGTTGGTCGTAAGGGTCGGTCGGTCGGTCGTGATCATAAAAGAGCTGGCAAATCCTCTACGTCTCTTATAAAAGTCACGGGAGAATGCAGCTCACAAATGTGACAAATGTTTATAGCTCAGGGAACGAGAGCGGCCTTTGCAGGCGTACTCACCCGAAAGATAAGGAAGTAATCTTCCTCGTCAGGCTTGACAAAATCAAAGGTTTTCACCAAGTCAAACCCAGCAGCCTTTGCTTCCTGAACGACAACTGCCTGGTCAAGACCGTGGTCGTTGCCGCGACCGTTGCGGTCGATAATTCCGAGTAAACCATCCGCCTTGAGCGACTGGCGTGTTTTCTTGAGCAACCCGACCGGGTCGGCCACTTCGTGGTAGGCCTTGAGGATTAAGGCAGCATCCACCGTTCCAGGCGGCAGCTTTGGGTCGCCTGCAGTGCCGAGCACGGTCTGAACATTTTGATAACCGGCTCGCTTTGCCCGCCCAGCAATCGTGTCGAGATATTTTTGATTGATTTCGACTGCGTAGACGCGGCCCTTAGCACCCACTCTTCGGGCAGCACGTATCGTAAACCAGCCGCCACCGGCACCAATATCCGCCACGGTTGAACCTTGGCGCATGCCCAGTTCGTTCATCACCCGGTCAATTTGCAGGCGCTGGTCACGACCCGGGTATTCAAAGATGTCCGTAGTACCGGCGTAGGGGTCACTGACCGGGCGGTTGGTCTGAGCTGTGAGTCTTGAGCTGCAGGCACTGAGCGCACTGGCGAGTACCACAATTGCAATCCATTTCTGCACTGAGCGCATCTTGCCCTTATCGCCAAACTACCTTCATTTTAGGGGGTGACCCCTGGGTGGCGCACCGGCATGGACGGCGTCGTGGTACAAGTGAAAAAAACGAAACCACCCATGGCCGCTCAAACCTACTCCTTCGATATCGTTTCTGATTTCGATCGCCAGGAACTGGTCAACGCTGTCGATCAGACCATTCGCGAAGTGATCAGCCGCTACGATCTGAAAGACACCAAATCTGAAATCACCCTCGAAGAAGAACAGATCGTGATCAATACGGCGAGCGAATTGAGCCTGGATGCCATCTATGACATCCTGTGCAACAAGGCCGCCAAGCGCAGCCTTTCTCTGAAAATTTTCTTGCCCGGCAAGGCCGAAGCGGCTGCCGGTAGCCGGGTACGACAGGAAATCGCGCTTCAGAAAGGATTAACCCAGGAACTCGCCAAGAAGATCGCCAAAACGATCCGCGACAACAGCAAAACCTCGCCTCAGATCCAGGGAGACATAGTGCGAGTCAGTTCCAAAAACCGCGACGACTTGCAGACAGTCATCCAGTTACTCAAGGGAGAAGACTATCCAGTGTCGTTGCAATTTACCAATTACCGCTAAGCACGGTATCTGGGCAGTACGTCGATGATTGATCGACGTACCGCCCGGTAAGAGGGCTCATCTTGGATAGGGATTACTGTAACTACCAGGGTAGGCAGGTACGCCTGGATAGGTAGGCGCCGATGGGTAGCCGCCTGGGTAAGCAGGTACTCCGGGATAAGCCGGCATTGACGGATAGCCGCCCGGGTAAACCTGAGTCGGACCGGGGTAGCCGCCTGGGTAATTGTTGTAATACCTTCCCGGATAGCTTGGGCCCGGTCCGACGGGGCTGATCGGGTAGGCCATGGACGGTGTCGAGGGGGCATTCGGCAGCGAGAAGGTGCCGGGTTGCATACCGGCAGGAAGGTCTCCGACCGGTGCATTGAGGTCAACATCAGCGATGAATTGCACCGACAGGTTTTGCAGGGGGGCCAGGTTGGCGACCATGATCGTGGGCACGTCGCGATTCATGATCTCTTCTTGCTTTGCGAGCGACTTGTCGATGGCAGTGTCTTCTTGAGCACCGCCCAGCAGGGAGCCGAGCGTTCCGATCGCCGAGCCGACGATTCCGCCACCGGCCATGTTGGCGATGTTGTTCCCGGCCCATCCATAACGCCTGGTGGCCCGTCCCTGCTGAATACCCCGGCGTTCGCCGATCTGCGCTGCTGCTATTTCCTTGGATTCTCTCGGTGTCTGAAGACTGTAAGGGTCGGCGCGCAACTTGCCGGGCACGGGCGTACTGACCGCCCTGATCGGATAAATTTTGTTGTTGGCAATCAGCGTCTCGAAGGTGAACATGCCGGCATTTTCATCGACGCGGGACAGACGACCCACCAGCGTTGAACCGGGCGGCACATTCACTCCACCGACTTGTCCCGATACCGGTACCCACACCTGTTGATTCTCTTCGATCGGCAGGGCAGCAGTCGGTCCCTGGCTCTGGAACAGCACGATAAAATTGCCCCAGGTACCGCTGATGATCTTGCTCACGCCAGTGTTGAACTGTCGCACGTTGGGAGCGGCGGGCGTTACTGGTAGGGGGGCCGATTTCAACGGCTTCGGAGCCGCCTGGACGGATGCTGAAGCGGCGAGCAAAATGCAGCTTGCAAGCCACATAAAACCGGGGTGAATACTGCCAGACATAGGTGGACAAACCTCGCGACTTTTAGACGGACACAGCTATGAGTGCGTTGTACAGATCCAGACTTAAGCAAAAATTTAAGGCATCTATGGGAAAAGCTCTGAACCCTTTATCGAATCTTTACAAAACGCAACAGCGAACCGTCCGGGTGGCGTCCGGCGCGCCTGCAATGTATCTTAATAAGCAGGAACCTCGTGTCATATGCAGCGACGCCAACTCTTGAGTGGGTTTTCGGTCTTCAGTTTGGGAGCCATCTTGCCGGTAACGGCGGCGGAAGTGCGGCCTCGCCTGCTCGAATTTTGGGCTTCCTGGTGCGGGATCTGCCGCACCATGGAACCGACGGTCGAGGCGCTCCAGGAGCGCTGGGGTAAGCAGGTCGAGATCCAGATCGTGGATGTCGATGACCCTAAAAATGCTGCCCTGGTCCGCCAGTACAAGATTTTTGGGACGGCTACTTTTGTCTTGCTGGATGGGACGGGTAAAGAGGTCTTTCGCAACAGCGGGCAGATTCCACGCTCAGTTTTCGAGTCCGAGTTCAAGAAAGTACTGAGCACTTGATTTACAAGGAGATTGATCATGCGTAGGGTATTTGTTCGAGCAGTTCTTGCGGCGCTCCTGGCTGTGAGCGCTGTCGGTCCATTACAGGCGGGTGAGGCAGTGCCCCAGATTGGCCAGGCTGCACCCAACTTCGAATTGCCGGTAACGGCGAGCAAGAAAGTCTCGCTCAAAGACTTCCAGGGCAAGTGGTTGGTGCTCTACTTCTACCCGAAGGACATGACACCCGGCTGCACTATCGAAGCCCAACGCTTCCAACGGGACTTAGAGCAGTACAAGCAGCTTGGCGCTGAGGTCGTGGGCGTCAGCGCCGACGCGGTCGATTCGCACAATATGTTTTCTAAAAAAGAAGGCCTGACTTTCACCCTCGCCTCCGATGTCGGCGGCAAGGTCGCGAGGGCCTACGATTCCTGGTATGGCATGGGAGAACTGGGCGTCGCAGCGCGCAATACCTACCTCATTGACCCCCAGGGCCGTGTGAACAAGGTATTCAGCCGGGTTGACCCGACCAACCACAGCGCCGAGGTGCTCGCTGCCCTCAAGCAAGCCAAGTCGAAAACGGCAAGCCGCTGATGATAACTGACATTCAAGACACTTTTGATGAAGGGATCCGCCGCTACGAGGCGGGCGAACCGGTCGAGGATCTTTTGCCGCTCTTTCGTGAAGTCGTCGAGCAGCAGCCTAAAAATGGCCCGGCGCTGACCTGCCTGGCCTGGCTGTATCTCCTCAACGATGAAGGTGAAAAGGCGCTCAAGGCTGCGAAAGGGGCGGCTAAACTTGCTCCTGCCGACGCCCAGGCCTACGTTAATCTGGCGCTTGCCATGCTTGAAACTGGCAAAAAGGGTGTGCGCGAACCGATCGAGCGGGTGCAGCAGATCTTGCCCGTGGATGGGGATCAAGCCGAGGAAGTGCGCAAAAACTGCGCCGAGGGCCTGAGCCGTAAACCCGGCTGGAAAGCGATGGAGAAAGTTCAGCAGTGGTTGTTTGAAAGTTGAGAGTCGGTCAAATAACTGCTAGCGGGCGCGAAAACTTAATGGGGTCCGGTCCACCGGTGCCAACTATGCTGGAGAAAAATTTGCTGGGCTGCTTATGCTGCGCTTTCTGACTGCCGGAGAGTCCCACGGTCCGGGCCTCACGATTATTGTCGAGGGGGTTCCTGCTGACCTGCCGCTTCTGGTAGAAGACATCGACCGAGACCTTGCCCGCCGACAGGTCGGCTTTGGGCGCGGCGGACGGATGACGATCGAAAAGGACCGGGTGACGATTACAGGCGGCGTGCGCCTTGGCCGCACGATCGGTTCTCCGATCGCCATGACCCTCGAAAACCGCGACTTTAAAAACTGGCAGGTGCCGATGTCGGTCGCTCCGGTCGATCTGGACGACCCCGAGATTGTCCGGCAACTGGAAGCGAAGAAAATTACCCGTCTGCGGCCCGGCCACGCCGATTATCCCGGTGCTGTGAAGTACGGACTCTCCGATGTCCGCAATATTCTTGAACGCTCAAGTGCTCGCGAGACGACCTCGCGCGTTGCGGCCGGGGCTATTGCCAAACAACTACTGCGCCAGTTCAACATTCATATCTACTCCCACGTTGTCGAGATTGGCGGCGTGGGAGCGCAAGACTCTCTACGACCGGAACTGCCGACTTTTTCTGACTGGAAGGCGCTCTTTGAAGAGGTCGAGCAGAACGACCTGCGCTGCCGTCCGGTCCTCTATGACCCGATGCATGCGCGGATCGTCGAGGCGGCCAAGGGCGGCTACACGCTCGGGGGCGCAGTCGAGGTCGTCGTCTATGGCGACATCCCCGTCGGTCTCGGTTCACACGTTCACTACGACCGTCGAATTGACGGACTGTTGGCCGGTGCTCTGATGTCGGTGCACACTGTCAAAGCAGTCGAGGTCGGTATCGGCATGGCCGCGGCCCGCGAAACTGGTGCGGCGGTGCAGGACGAATTTATCGCAGCAAATGGCGAGATTGCCCGCACGAGCAACCATGCAGGCGGCATCGAGGGCGGCATGACCAACGGCCAGCCGATCGTTTTGCGGGTCTACTTCAAACCGCTCCCGACGATGCGCAACGCCCTACAGTCGGTAGATCTGTTGAGTCTAGAGAGCTTTGAAGCCCATTACGAACGCTCGGACACCTGTGCTGTGCCCGCAGGTGGCGTGATTGCCGAGGCCATGGCGGCAGTCGTCCTGGCGCAGGAATTGCAGCGCAAACTGGGCGGCGACTCGCTTACGGAAATGCTGAGACATGCAAATCGTGCCTAGGCAGAAGTTATGAGCAGTTCTCAATCAATCCTCTCACTGAAATCGGCTGGGAGCAGGCCGAGGGCAGTAGAGAACGTGTTAGCCTTCTGACGATGGTAAAGGTACGTGTAGCACTTCTCGGCCTGGGTACAGTTGGTAGCGGAGTCCTGCAGATCTTGAACGATCCGCTGGGCCGCGACCCTCAACTGGCTGGAGTCGAAGTGGCGGGAATCGCCGTTCGAGACCGGTACAAACTCCGCGATTTGCTGGTCGCCACAGACTTATTGACTGACGATGCTTTTGCTCTCGTCAATGACCCGACTATCGACATCGTGATCGAGGTGATGGGTGGGGTCGAATTACCCTATCGCCTGCTGACCGGTGCGCTCAAGCAGGGTAAGCACGTCGTCACGGCCAATAAAGCCCTGCTGGCCCGCCACGGCCAGGAGCTATTTGCGCTCGCTCAGGAGCAAGGGGTGACGATTCGCTACGAGGCTGCTGTCGGGGGCGGCATCCCGCTCATTCAGCCGCTTAAAGAGTGCCTGGGAGCGAACCGAATTCACTCGGTGACCGCGATTATCAACGGCACCACCAACTACATCCTCACCCAGATGACCACCCGGCAGTTGGCCTACGAAGCGGCTCTAGCCGAGGCACAGGCCCTTGGCTACGCTGAAGCCGATCCGGCTGCTGACGTCGAAGGTAACGATGCCCAGGAGAAGATCACGATCTTGAGCAGTATTGCCTTTCGGATCCCGCTGCCAGAACTGGAGACGGTGCATCGCGAGGGAATCAGCGCCATCCGGCAGACCGATGTGCTCAACGCCCAGCAACTCGGTTTTGGGATCAAGCTCTTCGCCATTGCCCGGCGACACCAGGACGGCAGGCTCGACCTGCGAGTGCATCCGACCCTGGTACCCCTCGACCATCCCCTCAGCCGCGTCGATGGGGCTTACAATGCCGTGCTCATCGAGGCTGAGCCGGTCGGCTCGATTATGTTCTACGGCCCTGGTGCCGGGGGTGGTGCAACGGCAAGCGCCGTCGTCTCAGACGTGATTAATACCATCTCGAACCCCGTGCCGGAAAAACCGACTCCGGCTCAGTCTGAACCTGATTACCTACCCATTGATGAAGTCGAGACGCGCTTTTACATTCGCCTCCTGGCCCTCGACCAGCCCGGAGTCATTGGCCATGTGGGCCAGATCTTCGGCTATCACCAGGTCAGCCTCGCCTCGATCGTGCAGAAGAACCCGCGAGGAGCCGCCGCCGAACTCGTAATCATTACCCACGATGTCCAGGAAGCAAAGCTGCGTTCGGCGCTGGCTGAGATTGGCGAAAGCGGCGTCGTGGAGGCACTGTGTACTGTGATCCGCGTCCTGCCTGAGGGCTAGAAATTGGCTGCTTTTGACGGGCCTGTCCAGTGAATGACCTTGCAGGACAGAGCCTGCCGGTGCGATCGTGGCAAGAAATTCGCGTCAACGCAAACAGCTTACGCCCGGCAATGTGGTAAAACCGGCGTAGACACCCTGGCTTAGCCTGGTGCCAGTCTCGGGAAAACCTGGCAGAGAATGCTGAATTTGAGTACACTTGTTCACAAGTGCTGCTCCCCGGGTTGTCCACGTTGCCTGTAACCGCACTTTCGCTGCCGCCCATTTCACTCGAGTGCTCAACCGTTATGCCCAGACAGCTTGAACTGACCGAACCATCCGATCCGAACGGGCGGGTTGTGCCGACGGCCCTGCACGCGGAGATGCAGCGCTCGTACCTTGAGTACGCGATGAGCGTCATTGTCGGGCGGGCGCTCCCGGATGTCCGCGACGGTCTTAAGCCGGTACATCGGCGCATTCTCTTTGCGATGCACGAGTTGGGTCTGGCTCCCGACCGACCCTACCGCAAGTGTGCCCGCGTCGTGGGCGATGTCCTGGGCAAGTACCATCCCCACGGCGACACGGCGGTCTACGACGCCCTCGTGCGCCTTGTACAAGATTTTTCCTCCCGCTACCCGCTGATTGCCGGTCATGGCAACTTCGGCTCCATCGACAACGACCCGGCGGCGGCGATGCGCTATACCGAGTGCCGCCTCGCTTCGATTGGCCTCGACAGCCTGCTCGGTGAAGTGGACGAGCAGACCGTCAGCTTTACCGAAAACTTCGACGGCTCCCAGCGCGAGCCGGAAGTGCTGCCCGCCCGTCTGCCGATCTTGCTCCTGAACGGCTCGGCCGGTATCGCTGTCGGCATGGCCACCAATGTCCCGCCCCACAACCTGGGTGAACTGATCGACGGCCTGGTGGCCCTGATCGATGACCCGGCCGTCCACAACGATGTTTTACTCAAGCTCATCCCCGGACCGGACTTTCCGACCGGCGGCCAGATTATCGGCACGAGCGGCATCCGGGACGCCTATCAAACCGGGCGCGGCTCGATTACGATGCGCGGCATCTGCCACCTCGAAGAAATCGACGGAGCCCGCCGCAAAAAGCCCGCGATCATCGTCACAGCACTCCCCTTCCAGGTCAACAAGTCCGCCTGGATCGAAAAAGTGGCGGAACTGGTCAACCTCGGCAAAATCAACGGCATCAGCGACCTGCGCGACGAGTCGAACCGGGAAGGCGTGCGCGTCGTCCTCGAATTAAAGCGCGAGGCGAAGCCCGACTTGATCCTCACCAGCCTCTACCGGATGACGACCCTGCAGGTCAACTTCGGGGCGATTCTACTGACGCTCGTAGACGGGCAGCCCCGGCTACTTTCCCTACGCGAATTACTCGAACAGTTCCTTGAATTTCGCACCGAAACGATTGTCCGCCGCACCCAGTACAACCTCAACCGCAAGCAAGAGCGCGCCCACCTGGTCGAAGGCCAGCTTGCCGCCCTCGCCAACCTGCCGGCTATCGTACAGATGCTGAGCGTGGCCCGCGACGTCACCCAGGCCCGCACCGAGTTGCAGGCCCGCTTTGCCCTGAGCGAACGCCAGGCAGAAGAAATCTTGCAGATGCCCCTGCGCCGACTCACGATGCTCGACCGCGAACGTCTGGTCGGCGAACAACGCGAGTTGAGCGAGAGCATCGTCGAGTTGCAGTCGCTGCTCGACAGCCGCCGCAAACTCAACAACGTCCTCAAGCGCGAACTGCGCGACCTCAAAAAGAAGTACGCAGACCCCCGGCGCACGCTAATTGAAGCCCAGGCCCAGCCGCTGCCCACGATCGAGGAGATGACGAGCGACGACGCGGTTGTCGTACAGGTGACCGGTCGCGGCTACGTGCGCCGGGTTCCCTCGGAGGTCTTCGAGCGCCAAAAGCGCACCACGCGTCGAGAGCGCACGGGAGAAGAAGACTCTGTCACCGAGCAGCACTTCACGCGCACCAAGTCTGACCTGCTCGCGATCACGCGCACGGGCCGCGCTTATTCGCTCAAAGTGAGCGAGATCCCCGAGACGAGCACGCGCGGGCGGGGTGCTCCCCTGGTCACCCTGCTCGCCCAGCCCAGCGAGCAACTGGCCGCCACTTTCGCCCGCAGCGACTATCCACCGGAATTATTCGTCGTGATGCTCACTCGCGAGGGGCGCATTAAGAAGCTGTCCCTCAGTGAGTGTGCCAACCTGACCGCTCGGGGCCTGATGATGCTCAAGCTCGGCGACGAGGACACACTGCTACAGGTTGTCCTTGCTACCCAGGAAAGCTTTGTGGTCATCGCCACCAGTGCTGGGCGGCTCCTGCGCTTTGTCTGCAACGAGACCCAACTACCGGTGATGAGCCGCACAGCGGTTGGCTTACAGGCTATCAAGCTCCGCAAGGGAGAGTCGATTATCGGCATGGCCATTGTGGCTGAGACCGATTTTCTGTTGCTGGCAAGCCGCAACGGTCTACTCAAGCGCATGAAGGCGAGCGACCTGCGTCTGCAGGAGCGCGGCGGCCTCGCGACGCCCGTCACCCTAGGCGACCGCACCGATACCCTGGCCGCACTGCTCGGCTCGCTCGGTTCAGAACGGACGGCAATCTTGACCACCAGCCAGGAACGGTCGTTGCGCCTCAACTTTGCCGAGTTACCCCTGCGGGGCCGGACTGAAGCGGCTGAACGCATGGGTGCACTCGCCACGGATGAGAAGCTGGTCGGAGCAGCCTGGGCAATCGACGGCGACAGCGAATCCTGAGTAGAAATCGCTGAATTCGCGTGCTTGCGGGCGTCATGACGCGTGCGGTCTACCAGAGTTCTTGACCCTGCAGCCAGCGATAGACTCTAAAATTGACCGGTACTCATTGCGATCGTTGCCGTCCAACTCGACCGCTATCCAGGAGATCATTCGTATGAACAAACTGCTCGTTTCCCTGCTGATTGCGGTGGTTGCGGTAATGCTGCCCCAGGGTGCCCAGGCTCAGCAGGCGGCACAGGCCACACCCGGCATGGAGATGCAAAAAGGCGGCGGGGAAATGAAACCCGACACCGCGAAGGCTGCAGCGATGTCCTGTTGCTGCTCGAAAAAAGAGGACACTGCCAAAAAAACAGAACAGAACCCACAGCCGGTCCGCTAGAGACGGGGCAGGTGCAGGGTAGGACCGCCCGACCATCAGGCTTCGGTCCTACCTGGGGTGATTTAGAAACTCGCTTCGCGCAGTAACAATTGCCGGATCGTGAGCCCGACGAGCGGCCGTCCCGAGAACACGGTACCCCGCTTGCCACGGTGGAAGTGGTTGTGGGCAATGTGGTATCCCTCCCTAGGCAGGGGCACGTAGCCGGCGCCAGGTACGAACTTTTCGGCATTCTTCAAGTAGAAGTCGATGAACTCGCGCACCTGCGGGTTGCTCTGGCTTGAGGCGATGTTGACGTAGATGAATAGCGGCCGCGAGAGGGGTTGGTAGAGATTGGTTTCGACTGTCTTTCGCGACGGAACCACAGGGCCTTTGCCCGAATCGACTGGAAGGGCCTTGAGCTTCTTCTGATTGGCTTCATAATAGGCGAAGCCAAAGTATCCCAACCCACCGGGATCCTCGCTTACCCCTTTGACCAGTTCATCGTCGTCCTCGCTAGCCACGTAGTCACTGCGGCTCTGGGCTTTGTCACCCAGGACGGCCTCGACGAAGTAGTCGTAGGTGCCTGAGTCGCGCCCCGGTCCGTAGAGCTTCAGGGGGCGGTCAGGCCAGCCGGGGCGCACCTGTGACCAGCGCATCACCTTACCCTGGGCGCCCGCCTCCCAGACTTTTTTTAGTTCGGCAGTCGTGATGTCTTTCGCCCAGGTATTTTGAGGATGTACCACGATCGTCAGGGCATCAAAGGCAATCGGCAGTTCCATAAAAGCGACATTGCCATCCCGGCAGGCCTTCATTTCCTTGAGCGTGATGGGCCGCGAGGCGTCTGAAATATCCGTCTCCCCACGGCAAAATTTCTTAAATCCACCGCCAGTGCCGGAAAAAGCGACCGCAATGCTGCCCTTCTTGTCCGAGTGCTCGACTTCAAACGCCTGCGCGGCTGCTCGCGTAATTGGGTAGACCGTGCTTGAGCCGTCCACTTTGACCTGTTGCAGCTGTGCCTGCATTTCCTGAGCAACGCTGGCCGAGGTCGCAAAAATAGCAATACCGAAGGCAAGAGCGGTGCGCCTTGTCAGAACAACCATGGCTTTTTCCTCCAGCCGAGCATATCCATCTATTATTTCAAATAAACTTGATGCGTCAATTTAGCAGACTTAACCGAGCAATGAACAAGAAGCTTTCGCCGCAGTCTTTTCAGGGCAGCGCAAAATTTGCCGTCCTCAAGTTTTAACAATTGTTATTGATGTGTTTTATTAGCTCAGCTTCTGCGGGCTGCAATTTAGCAGGAGATTCAGCCACGTGCTCCTGGGTCAGGAGATTCAAAAATTGCGCTTAAAATAACTGCTTCTCTTAGGTGCGTCGTCCCAGGAGCGTGCGGGTGATACAGTTCAAGCCTGCGCGAAAGCGCGCAAAAATTCGAGTTGCGCCTCTCGTAGTTCAACGTCGGGGTTGGCAGCTAGAACGATTTGTAGTGCCTCTTCGTAAGATTTGCCCGAGGCGATCAAGTAGGCTGCCAGGAATGTTCCCGTACGCCGCCTGCCACTGGTGCAGTGCAGTGCCACGCCCGTACCGCGGGCATTTTGCTCTGCGACGAAATCCGAGAGTTCCGCTATTTGCTCGCGGGTCGGGGCAGTCCCACCCTTCACGGGCAGCCAGCGGTGGGGGAGCCCTGCACTTTCATACAAATCGAGGTTTGAAGGGTCATCCATCACCGAGACAATCCCGCCAACGCCGCTCAGGTGTAACTCGGGAATCTCGTCAGCTGTCGGTTTGCGGACCCCAGCCAGTCTGTCTGGGATCACCCACCATAAATTCTTTGAAATCGGTTCTTCCACGCATCGGCTCCTGTGGGATAGGCAGTGCACTTACATCTTCTGGACAGCCGCCTGATTTTGTGCCTCTCTTGCCTTGCGCTCGCTGTAGCGGTCGGTGAGGTGAGCCGTGTGAGGACGGAGGAGAATGGTGAACTTGTACAGTTCCTCCATTACGTCTACGACCCGGTCACGGTAAGCGGAATCTTTCATCGTGCCGTCCTCGTGAAACTCGTTGTACGCCTTGGCGACCGACGATTGGTTGGGAATGGTCACCATGCGCATCCAGCGGCCCAGAAGACGCATGGTGTTGACGGCATTGAACGATTGGGAGCCGCCGCTGACCTGCATCACCGCAAGGGTCCGCCCCTGGGTCGGTCGTACTGAGCCAATCTCTAGCGGGATCCAGTCGATCTGATTTTTGAACACCGCGGTCTGACGGTGAGCAGGAGACCCGTCCAACTGGGCAAAACATGCTTACCAGATTACCATGTTGCTCGGGCGACACCCAGAAGTTTCCATCACTCCATTTACTGAGCCCTCTCAACTCCATCACTTTGGCGTGCTCGTGCTGGACATCATCCTTGACCGGGAGCCCAGTCGGATCGTATATTCG
>JANNPH010000041.1:0-11382 GCA_031399965.1 Gloeobacteraceae cyanobacterium SOY_34_metabat_159
GGTAGCCAATATACAGATGTTTGTCTGATAGGGTATCAAACTCCTGGGCATCGGGCTTAGGATCGGCAAACAGCACATTGGCTTCTTGCGTCAGAAATTTAAACATCCGGGTCTGGGCCGTAAATTCGACGCCCTGGGCACCGTCCAGGTTGTAGATGTCGTCCGCCCCCATTTCCTTCGCCAGCTTCACGACCGACTTGCCCTCGGGAGTGCTGTCAAAGAGCGAAGCCCCCTGGGCGACAGCGGCCAGTTCGCGGACATTGTGGTTGCCCACCGGCAGAAATTCGTCGGCAAGGCGGTTGCCGAGGGTAATCGTACCGGTCTTGTCGAGGATGAGCGTGCCCACGTCACCGGCCGCTTCTACAGCTTTTCCGGAGGTTGCAATCACGTTGAACTGGGCGACCCGGTCCATCCCGGCAATGCCAATCGCACTCAAGAGGCCGCCGATCGTGGTTGGGATCAAGGCGACCAGCAGGGCGACCAGGGTGGCGATGCTGACCGGGGCACCGACGAAGTTAGCCATCGGCGGTAAGGTCGCTACAACCAGCAAGAAGATCAACGTCAGCACCGCGAGGAGCACGGTAAGCGCAATCTCGTTAGGGGTCTTCTGACGCCTGGCTCCTTCCACCAGGGCAATCATCCGGTCGATGAACCCTTCGCCTGGATTAGAAGTAATCCGGATTGTGAGGTTGTCCGAGAGGATGCGGGTACCGCCCGTCACGGTGCTCGCCACATCGGAGCCGGGCTCTTTAATCACCGGAGCCGATTCGCCGGTAATCGCCGACTCGTCCACCGAGGCGACCCCTTCAATCACTTCGCCATCGGCCGGGATCACGGCCCCGGCCACGACGAGCACGAGGTCGCCCTTGCGCAACTGAGTGGAAGAGACATCTTCACTGCGGCCACCCTCCAGCACTCGCCGGGCCAGGGTGTCCTGCTTGGTGCGCCGGAGGGCATCGGCCTGGGCCTTGCCCCGGCCCTCCGCTACCGCCTCGGCAAAGTTGGCGAAGAGCACGGTCGCAAACAAGATCAGGGTGATGAGGCCATTGAGCAGCCGCTGGCTCTCGGGCTGTTCTCCAAACAGGCTCGGGTCGATCGTGGTAGCGAGGGTAACGAGAGTACCGACGGCGACGACGAACATTACCGGGTTTTTGTAGAGCGTCAGCGGATTGAGCTTGAGGAAAGATTCGCCGATAGCGCGGGTGTAGATTCCGGAGCTATCCACCCGACGCCGGTTGAAATCGGTCCTGGCGACCTCGACGGCCGGACGGTTCTTCACTTGCATAACAGTCTCCTAGAGAGCTTTACCCGCGTTGTTGGCGACAAATTCGGCAATCGGTCCCAGAGCGAGGACCGGGAAGAAGGTCAGCGCACTGAGAATCAAGATGGTCCCTGCTGTCACGGCTCCAAAGAGCGGCGTGTCCGTGCGCAGAGTACCGGGGGTTTCAGGTACCGGCTGCTTGCGCTGCAGGCCACCGGCTAGAGCGAGTAAGGCGGCGATGGGCAGGTAGCGGCCCGCAAGCAGCACGACCGAAGTGCTGAGGTTCCACCAGAGGGTGTTGTCCCCGAGTCCTTCAAAGCCCGAGCCATTGTTGGCGGCGGCAGAAGCGTACTCGTAAACGACTTGCGTAAGGCCGTGGTAGCCGGGGTTGGAGTTAGCCGCCACACCGGGAATCGCAAACGCCAGGGCAGTGGGGATCAAGATCACCAGCGGGTGGACCAGGAAGATGATGCTCGCCAGGGCCACTTCGCGCTTCTCGATTTTGCGTCCGAAGATTTCAGGAGTGCGGCCGACCATCAGGCCGGTCAGGAATACAGCGATGATCAAAAACACCAGGATGTAGGCGATACCGGTCCCCTGGCCGCCCCAGATTACCTGCAAGAACATATTAAAGAGGGGCACCATACCGGCAATCGGTGTCAGCGAGTCGTGCATCCCGTTCACTGCCCCGGTCATCGTGCTGGTGGTGACGGTGGCGAATAGAGCAGTCTGTGCCCAGCCGAAGCGTACCTCCTGACCTTCAAAGTTCGGGTTGGCACTGCCCAGAATGCTGTTAATCGTCGGGTTGCCGTTCATCTCACTGATGGCGGCGACCGAGATCAGGCCGACGAAGAGGGTGAAGATGGTGCCAAACAGCACCCAGCCCTGTTTCTTGTTGCCCGCCATCACCCCGAAGGTGTAGAGCAACGAGGTCGGCACCGCGAGCATCAGCAAGATCTCGATCAAGTTGGTGAAAGGATTCGGATTCTCGTAGGGGTGGGCAGAGTTGATACCGTAGGAGCCGCCGCCGTTCTCGCCCAGTTCTTTGATGCTCTCCATCGAGGCGAAGGGTCCGGTGACGAGTTTCTGAGTGGTCACCTCGGTGGTCGTCGTCTTGCCGTCCGCCGTGACCGTGGTGGTGTAGGGCTCGACGAGTTGGACCTCGGTGATGCCCGAGAGGCTCTGGGGAACTCCCTGAGACAGTAGGGCCACCGCGAAGACGGTCGAAATGGGCATCAAAATCCGCGAGAGGCTGCGGGTGAAGTCCACGTAGAAGTTGCCGAGGGGACGACCGAGCACGCCCCGAATAAAGGCGATGCCCACCGCCAGGCCGGTGGCTGACGAGGTAAACATCAAAAACTGGATGCAGACCATCTGGGCAAAGTGGCTGGTGCCGGTCTCGCCGGAGTAGTGCTGCTGATCAGTGTTCGTCAGAAAAGAGATCGCTGTGTGCCACGCCAGGTCCGGGGCCATGTTCGGGATGTTGTTTGGGTTCAGGGGCAGACTGTTTTGGAACAGGAGCACCGCGAAGACCGGTACGAACATGGCGATGTTGCTGATGAGGATGGCGCGGGTGTAGGCCCACCAGTCCATGTCCTCTTCAGAATCGACGCCCCCGAGTTTGTAGACTAAATTCTCGACTGGCCCAAACAGCGGGTCAAACCAGGTCTTCTCGAACTGGAAGACGCGGGCCATGTACGCCCCGAGAAACGGCACGATCGCCACCATCAGCAAGATAGTGACGGCAATTTGCAAAAACCCTTCAAAGGCCATCGAAACAACTCCTTAAAACCATTCCGGTTTGACCATGACCACCAGCAGATAGACTGCCAGGGCCACCGTGACGAGCAGCAGGACAATCAGGGCGAAACTCATTGAGCACTCCGTTGGAAATGGTTGGTTGCGGCCGGAGTTCAGGCCGCGCCGCTAGTGGTGACGGATGGGCTTGAATACCGGGACGTGGGACAGGTGCAGCACCGGTGCCAGCACTCGGAACCCCGTCTGGTCGTAGCGATCCGTGCAAGAGATCTGACCGTGGGTCGCGCCAGACACCCGGCAGCGACAGTGTACGGTCGGCTTCGCGGGCCTTGGGGTACTGGAGAGCAGGGAGCGAAGATCCCGACCGGTATGCACCGGAGTGCCCGAATCCTGGTTGCGAATCGAGCGCAGGTAACAGCGGTAGTCATGCCCCAGGCATCTGGCAGTCTCCGGGCGCGTACCCGGATGACTCGACAACCAGCCCAGATAGGTCATCCATGCAATGACAAAAAGCAAAACGGAGAAAGCTTGTTCTGGTGATGAAAAGTCCATCGTTGACCTGTGGTATTCAGACCCTATTCCATTCACTCATCGGGCTCAAGCGAACAACAAGAGTCTAGAGAAATATCTGGAGAGTTGATATATATCAAAAGCCTGAGTGATATAGACCGGTGAACCTGTCGGTCTATATCACTCAGGCAGATTGCCGTTAAACTCGCTCAGGTCAGTCTATCCACGCCTTAGAAAAAGCTGGTTCAGCGGAAAAAGCTCGCCCATTTATGCCTCGATGGCTTCTTGAAATTCATTGAGTATACGGTTCAGTGCGTGCGTAGCGAATAGCTGTTTTCTCGATGTGTTTCACGTCTTTATGGTGTTTCCCCATTCCCATGAAAACCCGGTTTATGACAGAGAGCACGGGCGGAAGCGGCCGCAAAATGTCGGCGAACAGCACCACCCGCCGACGCGGGTCGCGGTTCCAGACTTCGTGCTCGAAAGTGTCGTCAAAAATTAGGCTCTTCCCTTCACGCCATGAGCGAATTTCATTGTCGACGCGGATGCAGCACTGGTCGCCCTCAGCTGGGACGATAAGACCCAGGTGGTAGCGCAGCACGCCCTTGCTGGGGCCGAAGTGGGCAGGGATGTGGGCGTGGCCGTCGAGGATCGAGAACATAGCGGTCGTTATATTGGGGATACGGCGCAGCAGGGCGGCAGTAGCCGGGAAGCGCTCACAGTTTTCCCGGATCCGGCGGCCGTAGGCGTAGAAGACGAGGGCACTCCACGGGACGTCTTGCATGCGGGTAAAGGTAGGATTCAGGTTTTGAAAGGGTGGAATTCTTTCTCTATCTAAAAGCGCCTCGTCGAGGTCCTGCCGGATTGTCTTCCAGTTGGACTCAAGCTCGGCAACCCAGGGGAAGCGGGCCGGGTCAAAAAAGCGGGTATTCACTTCCGAGCCGAAGCGCTCGATCAACTTCCGCTGCAGTGCGCTCAGGAAGCGAGGATTTCTCGTTGGCCGCTCTCTGGCGACAATATCAAGTTGCCGGGTCATCGGTAAGCTCCATTAGATTGTTGTGCTCTGGTAAATGCTTGGCGATATCCGCCTTTCAGGCTCTCATCAGGGCAGGCGGTGAGAGTTGCTGTCGCTCCCGGACCAGATTGCAGAGAATTCGACCCCTGCTCCGCTCCTGGCCAATCGCCGCTTCAGGCAGAATCAGCAGTTGTACATCGCCTCGGGCTACGGCTTTTGCCTGGGAGGGGGAGTACTCCAGGAGCCCCTCCGCTCCAAAGCACTCACCGCTTCTCACCCTCTGGGACGGGCGGCCATCGGGGAAGCTCAACTCAATAGCACCAGAGACCACGACAAAGAGAGCGCCGATGTGAGTCCCCGGCGTTAGAATCACTTCTCCCGCCCGGACCGGATGGAGGATAGCGTGCTTCAAAAGAAGCCGCACCTCCGCAGTGCTCACACCGTGCAACAGATGCACCACCTGCTCGGGCGGACCACCCAGACTCCAGACCAAGTCTGACCACCGCTGTTCGGGGGTGCTTAGACGCCCAGGCAGGAGGGCTGGCTGGGCAAACTGATGGCAGAACCAGTCACCCACAGTCGAGTCGTTGGTGAAGTGGCGGGCGGCACGGGCGAAAGGAGAACCGACCGAACGCAGGTAGGCCGTGTCCTCACCGACACAGACCATCGGTACGAGAAGACCTCCGTAGTTCTCGTCGTAGTAGTTGCGGGTGTAGCGCCGATACCCGAGGTGCTCATAGAGGTCGACCAGATGCGGGCAGCTGAGCACGAAGTCGAAGCGGGTGCCCTGTTCGCGACCGTGACAGTAAGCGGCAATAGTGAGTCGGCTGCCGAGAGCACTGTTGCGCCAGTGGTGGGCAATCATAAAGCGGCTGCTCACCGAGAACGCGGTCGGGCCGAAGCAAGCAAAGCGATCGAAGCCGAAAGCAGTCTGCCACTTGGCAAGCCACTGCGAACGACTGTCGGCCAGGTTGCGGCGCACGGTGGCTATCACTTCCCGGCCAGAGGCGATGTAGAAGAGAACCGCTCCCTCGTCCGCGCAGTCGCGCAGCCACTGACGCCGGTGGTCAGCATCTTCTACTTGCTTGTGCATTTCATCGACATAGACGCGGTAGCGAAAGCGGAAGATGGCCTCGCGTTCCTCGGCGGTAGACGCGATCTTGACTTCCAGGAGCGTTTGTTTTTGAGCAACCATAAAAATTCCAGAAATCCTCTCTGTCCAACAACGCGACAAACAACGGGCAGTTGATCGCTCGGGGGAAACTCTTTTTGCTCGAACTCTTTTTGCTCGAACTGATCTCAGCCGCTCAGACGCCCGGAATCTGCAATTTTTCGGCTCCGTCATTTGAAACGGCCTCTGTTAACTGCAATACAACATCCAGCAGGCAGGCCAGTGTAGACTGCGCGCATTACCTCACTACTGGAGCACCGGTACCTTGAGCACTACCGGGAACGATTCCTGTCAGGCTGCGGCCAAAGGCACCCTGACACAGCTGCTGAGCGGCTGGCAGAGCGGAGATCGGCGAGCTATCGCTCGCCTGGCGCCAATCCTCGAAGTCGAACTGCGCCAACTGGCCCGGCATCTGTTGCGGGCGGAGCGCAGCGGACATACCCTGCAGCCGACAGCGCTGGTCAACGAAACGTACTTGCGCCTCGCTGGCCAGCGCCAGAGCTGGCAGAGCCGTGCCCATTTCTTTGGGATGGCTGCCCACCTGATGCGGCGGGTGCTCGTCGATTACGCCCGCGCCCGCGCCCGGCTCAAGCGGGGCGGCGGGGTGGGCGTACTTTCACTCGATGAGGCGATCGCGGTCGCCGCCCCGGAGGCAGATATCGACCTGGAGCTTCTGGATGCAGCACTCGAGCGGCTGGCCGTCCACTCGCCCGAGGAGTGCCGGGTGGTCGAGTTGCGCTACTTTGCCGGCCTCACCATTCAGGCGACCGCAGAGGTACTCGGTTTATCCGTGGGGGCAGTTACGCGGCGGTGGAGTTTTGCCCGGACCTGGCTGCGGCGGGAACTGGGTGTAGAGCTGGGCGTTGCCGGTCCTGGGCCAGGTTAGACAGGACCCGGCGCATGGCCTGATTGCCCTCAATAGCGAGGCTAATCGCTGTTTCAGGCAAAACCAGCAGTTGCGCATCGCTCTGAGCAACTATCTTGGCCTCTGAGAGGGAGTTCTCCAGGAGCCCCTCCGCTCCAAAGCACTCACCGCTTCTCACCATCTGGGACGGGCGGCCATCAGGGAAGCTCAACTCGACAGCACCGGAGATAACGACAAAGAGAGCACCGATGTGGGTCCCCGGCTGCAGAATCACTTCTCCCGCCCGGACCGGATGGAGGATAGCGTGCTTCAACAGAAGTTTTGCTTCCGGAGCGCTCGCACCGTGCAACAAACGCACCGTCTGCTCGGGCGGACCACCGAGAGTGCGGGTAAGGTTTGACCACCGCTGTTCGGGGCTACCTAGACGCGCGGGCAGGAGGTTTGGCTGTGCAAACTGACGGCAGAACCAGTCCCCTGGTGTCGAGTCGTCAGTGAAGTGGCGCGCGGCGCGGGCAAAAGGAGAACCGACTGCGCGCAAGTAGGCCGCATCCTCCATGACACAGACCATTGGTACTAGAAGACCTCCGTAGCTCTCGTCGTAGTAGTTGTCTGTGTAGCGCCGAAACCCAACATGCTCGTCGAGATCGACCACGTGCAGGCGGCTGAGCGTGAAGTCGAAGCGGGCACCCACTTCCCGAGCATGCTGGTAGGCAGCAACCACGAGCCGCCCGGCGAGGGTGCTCTGGCGCCAGTGGTGGGCAATCATAAAGCGGCTGCTCACCGAGAGTGCAGTCGGACCGAAAGAAGCGAAGCGATCGAGGGCGAAAGCGGCAGTCCACTCGGCGGGCCACCGGGAACGGCTGTCGGCCAGGTTGCGGCGCAGGGTAGCTATCACTTCCCGGCCATCGGCAATATAGAAAAGAATTGCTCCCTCGTCTGTCGAGTCGCGCAGCCACTGACGCCGGTGGTCGGCGCGATCTTGCTGCTGTTTCATCTCTTTGACGTAGACCTGGTAGCGAAAGTGGAAGATAGCCTCGCGCTCCTCGGCGGTCGTCGCAATCTTGACTTCTAGCGGCGAATGTTTTTGAGCAACCATAGAAACTCCAGAAATCCTCTCTGTCCAACAACGCGACAAACAATGGCTAGTTGATCGCTCAGGAGAAAATAGTTTCGCCCGTACTGGTCCCGGCGGTAGGATTCGCACCGGAATCCCGATATTTGTCAATAGACGAATTGGAAAGTGCCTAAGTAGGGAGGCGCTAGCTGGGGGTAAATGAGATTGTGCTGATGCCTGAAGAGTGGCAACGGGTAAAAGACCTGTTCGCAGAGGCGGTCGAAAGGGCGCCCGACGAGCGCAAAGCCTTTCTGGAGCGCTCCTGCCGGGGTGAAGCCGGGGTACTAGCAGAAGTGCTGTCGCTCCTGGAGCATTACCGGCAGAGCGAAAGTTTCCTCAACTGCCCCCTGCAACTGGTCGAGCACCAGGGGCCGACCCTGAGCACTGGCGAGAGTCTGGGGCCCTACCGGGTAGTCAGCAAATTGGGCCAGGGAGGGATGGGTAGTGTTTATCTGGCCGAGCGGGCGGACGCGCAGTACAGCAAGCAGGTTGCGGTCAAAGTCCTGCGCGCCGACCTCAAAACGGAAGAACTGGTGCGGCGCTTCTACGTAGAGCGGCAAATTCTCGCGAACCTCGACCACCCGAATATCGCCCGCCTGATCGACGGCGGCACGACCGCCGGGGGTCTGCCTTATCTGGTCATGGACTTTATCGACGGCGAACCAATTGACCGCTACTGCGAGCGCCATCACCTCGCAGTGCGCCCCCGGCTCGAACTGTTCCTGGGTGTCTGCCAGGCAGTCTCCCACGCCCATCGGCAACGGGTAGTACACCGCGACCTCAAACCCGGCAACATCCTGGTGACGGCGGCGGGAGTGCCGCGCCTACTGGATTTCGGCGTCGCCAAACTGCTGGAGCAGGTTGAGAGTGTCCCTGCGCAGCAAAGCGACGCGGCCACCCAACAGACCGGGATCACCGGGGGAGCGCTGACCCCTGATTACGCCGCACCGGAACAGTTACACGGAGGTGCTATCACCCCGCTTACAGATATCTATGCTCTGGGAATCGTGCTCCACGAATTGCTCCACGGCAGTCGGCCTCGGCACCCCGGTCTGGACTCCGCCACAAACCCCGTGCCGAACCGTCGCCCCCGTGCCGAACCGCCCAAAGAGCTGGACAGCATCGCCTTTAAAGCGATGACGATTGAGCCGGAAGGGCGCTACCCGTCGGTCGAGGCCTTAGCCGAGGACGTCAATCGTTATCTGGACGGTCGCCCGGTCGTAGCCCATAGCCGATCCTGGTTCTACCGAGCCCGCAAATTTCTCGGCCGACACCGGGTGACTGCCGCCCTGACGACAGCCTCTCTCGTACTGGCAGTGAGCTACGGGTGGTCGCTGCTACCGGGGCGCTTGCCGGCACCTGACAGCCAGACAGTCGTGGTGCTGCCCTTTATCGAGCAGGACAGTCTAGATGGCGAAGACCGCCTCGCAGACGGACTCACCCTCAGTCTGACCACGCAACTGAGTAAGGTCGGGGCACTCACGGTCGTCTCCGACCGGGCGGCGATGCGGTACCAGAACACGACCAGGAGCCTCCAGCAGATCGGCCGCGATCTGGGGGCTACGGGCGTGCTCATCGGCAGCGTCCTGCGCTCAGGTGAACGTGTCCGCGTCGCCGCCCGACTGGTAGACCCGCGTAGCGGCACCCAGTTGTGGGCGGGGCAGTACGACCGGCAACTGCAGGATATTTTTTCGGTCCAGGCGGAAGTGGCACAGCGCATTGCCGGGGCGATGCAAGTCAAGCTGACACCCGAGCAGAAGACTCGCCTGGAACGTCCCCCAACCGGCAATGCCACGGCTTATCGGTATTACCTGCGCGGACGCGAGTACAACAACCGCTTTACGCTCAAAGACAACGAGTACGCCATCAGTTTTTTCAAGCAGGCACTGGCACTCGACCCTGCTTTCACCCTGGCCCGCAGTGGATTGGCCGTCGGCTACCTCAACAAGTTCATCTACGGCGGTGCGGTGTCGTGGCGCGAGGCCGGTTGTACGGAGGCGCGTCAGGCAGTGGAACTGGAGCCGACTCTAGCCGAGGCCCATATTGCCATGGCCGGCTGTTACTCGCTGGTGGGAGCGCGTTTTCAGCCCCAGGCAACGGCGGAATATCGCCTGGCCATCGACTTGAATCCAAATTTTTTCGCAGCAGAGTTCAATTACGCTACCATCCTCGCCAATCTCGGCAGGTTGGATGAAGGTTTGTACTGGATGAAGAGAGCGGTCAGACTCAACCCACTCTGCTCCGGCTGTTATCGGTCAACTGCGTCCTACTACTGGCTATTGGGAGAAGCAGACAAGGGTGATCTCTGGCTCGACAAGGGGTTGAATTTGACTCCCGATGAGGCAAGGCTGCAAGTGAGCCGGGGCCGGGGCCTGCTGCGCAGGGGGCAGTACGATTTGGCTCGGCAGAGCGTCCTGCAGGTACTCGCAGATGAGCCGAACAACCCGGAGGCCTTGAATCTGGCCGGGACGGTCGAACGGCTCACCGGAAACTGGGCGCAGTCACGGTTTTACTATGAAAAGATGCTCAGCCTGACTGAGACCACGGACCTGGAAGACTCAGGCGATACCTCTTTGCGGGCGCGGACGGTACTGGGATATCTCGCGCTTCAAGAAAATAAACCCGCCAAGGCCCGCCGCCTGCTTGCTCAGAGCTTTGATTTTGACCGGCAGCGCCTGGGGATGGGCAACGACGAGTGGCTGTATTCTCACGATATGGCAGTCATTCATACCCTGCGCGGTGAACGGGCACTGGCACTGGCCCGGTTGCGCGAAGCGATCGAGAATGGGTACCGGGACGTGCGGACGCTGCAACGCGACCCTGTCTTCGAGAACCTGCGCACCGACCAGGACTTCAAGAAAATAGTCGGCGACTTAGAACGCCTCGTAGAACAGATGCGGGTGCGGGCTCTGGCCCAGGAGTCCTGATAGATATCGCTCTAGCCTTTGAGCAACGACTCCGCTCCGTCTATCCACATTTCAGTACCGGTGATGTGGTCCGCGGCGTCCGAGGCAAGGAACAAGACCAGCCGCGCCACCTGTTCGGCGGTTCCGGGTTGACCGCGCCGGAGCGGTACGAAACCTTCTGGGTATTCGACCGGTGGGCGCAGGTCTTCTGTGTTGCGCTTCTCGGTGCTCGCCTCGATGTTGGTCTCGATTGCACCCGGACAGATGACATTGACCCGCACGCGGTCCTCAGCCAGTTCGAGGGCGACCATTTTGGCAAAGGCAACCTGGGCCGCTTTCGAGCAGGCATAAGCGGTGGCACCGGTATTGGAGAAGACGCGGGTGCCATTGACCGAGGAGGTAATGATCACCGAGCCGCCCTGGCGCTTCAAGTACGGCACGGCGTATTTGACCGTCAAGAACGTACCCCTCAAGTTCGTCTCGATCGTTTTGTCCCACTCCTCGGGGTCCAGTTCCTCAAGCGATGCCCAGACACCGTTGATGCCCGCGTTTGCAAAGACGATGTCCAGGCGACCCCAGCGCTCAACCGTTTCACGGACAGCCTGTTCCATATTGGCCGGGCTGGAGACATCCGCCTCCAGAGGCAGCACCTCGCCACCCTGAGACTCGATAGACGCGATAATCTCGCCCAGGTCGTCCCGCTTACGGTTCAAAGCGGCAACTTTAGCCCCCTCGGCGGCAAATAGCAGGGCTGCGGCTCGGCCGATTCCAGAAGCGGCACC
>JANNPH010000048.1:0-25416 GCA_031399965.1 Gloeobacteraceae cyanobacterium SOY_34_metabat_159
GCTGCTGCGATTTCGGTCCGTGCAATGTTGTTCGTGGCCACGCTGAGGGCGAAGCTTCGTCTGCCCGCTCCGCCACCACCGCCGCCGCCACTGCTGGAGGACGTTGTGTTCAGGATGACCGTGGTCGGGATGACCACCGCCCGCTCGCCCGTGCCGGAAATGTCGATGGACCTTGACCCCTGGGTGACATTCGAGTTGCCACTCAAAGTCAGAGTAGCGGTGTTGCCGAACACGGGGTTGGGCGGGTCGAGCCGACCGCTCACTCCCACGGGCAAACTGGAGCGGTCGAAGTCCAGGTTGATGGGCTTGGTGTAACCCGCCTCGCGGCCAATGTTCACCGCATAAGTGGTAGTCCCACCGGGAGCGAGGGTGCGCACCGGGGGGCTGGCCGACAACTGCACAACTAGCAGGTTGACGGCCGCGTAGGCAGAAAAGATTTGGGCGTCCCCGGAAGTTCTGCTGATTGCTACTTGGAACGGAGGAGTGACAAGATTCGGGGGCACAGAAATCGGGCAGCCAGCGTCAGGGCAGCCCTTCTGTCGCAGCAGTGAGTAGTTCGGCGACCTTGCAGTGCCCCGCAAGCATCGCAGCATCAAGGGCAGTGTTCCCATCTGTGTCTTTGGCCGACGCGTCTGCCCCAGCATCCAAAAGGAGCCGAACTAAAGAGACATCGTCCCAACAACCGGCAGCAACAGCTAATGGACCCTTACCGTCGTCCCTGGTGGCGTTGGGATCAGCACAAGCTTTCAAGAGGGTTGTGACGACGTCGCAGTACCGGCGGGACTCGACTTCTTCTTCGGCTTCAGTCCATGGTTCGTTATTGCCGCACCCCTCCGGGAGGCCCTTGGTAGTGGCTAGCAGCAACACCGTCTCCCCGCGCGGATTCCTCCGGTCAACCTGTGCCCCCCTGGCCAACAGCATCCGCACGGTATTGCCGTTCCCATTGAACGCCGCAATCGACAAGGCAGTCCGGCCCTCGGGGTCCACCTTGTCGATTGTGGCGTACCCCCGCTCCAGCAGCACCGACATTATATCGGCGCGGTTGTAGTCGGCCGCCAAGAACCAGCTCTGGTTAAACCACCCTAGATCTCCCTTCATCTGAGCAACGTGTTCGAGGAATTCGAGGGCAGTATCCGCGTCACAGAAAAGCACCAAGCAGGACAACTCGGAAGAGCGTGAAGGCACAGGGTCGTCGTACGGGGCGCCCGCCCGGAGTAGCCAGAGGGCCATGCCGCAACGGCGGCCGCGCATGGCATGCCTGATCAACCCTCCTCGTCCGCCGCCCAGATTAAGGTTTGCTCCAGCCTCGACAAGCACCCGGACGACACTTTCGAAGCCGCGAATGGCGGCCATGCCGAGCGCTGTCTCACCAGACACAGGGCTACCCGCCGTCACGTAGTACTCAGCCTTCCAGCGGCCCTCATCGAAGGGAATGTCCACCCCGACTCGCTCCAGGGTCAAGTTCGGGTTTGCGCCGGACTCGACTAGCAACCGGGCGGCATCCGGTCGATCAGCCAGCGCTGCCCACATCAATGGGACGAATCCAAATGCGTCTGGGGTGTTCGGGTCTGCACCCGCATCCAATAAAGCCGCGAGGGAATCCAAATTTCCCTCGACAGCAGCGTCGTGCAACCTATCGTCTATCGGCCCCCTTGGATACTCCATTTCGTGCTTACTCCCCTTCGCGGCGTCCGTCTGTGTTGAAACAGTAGACGTTAACGTTCGGGCATGCGAGCTTGAACTGCCGCGCCGCACTGCTGAACTCGACCTCTCGTGCGCCCTTCGACATTTTCAATATAAGAAATAGTCCAAATTTAAAGGGCAAGGATGGTTTAAGGGGCTGGGTTTGAAGAGGGTGCGTGGGGCCTTTCCAGGAGCCATAACGCCGAAAGTGTTTGATGCTGGATTGTACCGAACGATGTCTCGACCGCGACCCCTGGATGACATTCGAGTTGGCACTCAATGTCAAAGTAACGGTGTTACCGGTTAGAGCCATTGCACAGTTTTAAGCGAGTGCTTTAAGGAATTGAGGTCGTCGCAAGCAGGCGGGCAACCACCTGTGAAGCGGGGCGGCCATTGTGGGTGACGATGCGGTGGGTGAGGACCGACGGGGCGAGACACTTGATGTCGTCGGGGAGTACGTAGTCGCGGCCTTCTAGAAAAGCAAAGGCCTGACCGGCCCGCTGCAGTGCCATTGCCCCTCGGGGTGAGACGCCAAGCGCAATCTGCTCGTCTGTGCGGGTTGAGCGCACGAGGGCCAGGATGTAGCGCTGCAGCGGCTCACTGACAGTGACAGCGGCCGTACGTGCTTTAAATTCGACGATGTCAGCGGCACTCAGAGCGGGTTCGGTCGCGGCTGTGCCGGTTTTTGGTTCGCGCCTGAGCATTTGCAACTCTTCGATTTCGCTCGGGTAACCAAGGCTGAAGGCGAGGGCAAAGCGGTCGAGTTGGGCCTCCGGCAGGACGAAAGTGCCCTGGTACTCAGCCGGGTTCTGGGTGGCAATGACAAAAAATGGCTCCGGCATGGCGCGGCTCACGCCGTCAGTCGTCACCTGCTGCTCTTCCATCACTTCAAGTAGGGCCGACTGCGTGCGCGGTGTAGCCCGGTTGATTTCATCCGCGAGCACGATGTTGGCAAAAACTGGACCGGGCATGAATTCAAAGCTTCCCCGCTGCGGGTTCCAGATGCTGCTACCGGTGATGTCGGCGGGCAGCAAGTCGGGGGTGAACTGGATGCGCCCAAAGCGACCACCGATAGCACGGGCAAGCGAACGGGCGAGCAAAGTTTTTCCCACTCCCGGCACGTCTTCAAGCAGGGCGTGGCCACCGCTCAGGAGGGCGACGAGGGCCAGTTTCAAAGGCCAGTGTTTGCCGACGATTTGACCTTCGAGGTGGGCGTAGAGTTTGGGAAGGCGTTGATCGGGCGCACCAACAAGCATGAAAAATCTCCAGCGGTCACAGCGGTTACCCCTGAGGCTACCCAGATTGCCTCAGCAATCCGCGCTCGGGCAGGCTCGCGCTAAGATCTTGGTGACCTGCACAGAAGCCAAATGACTACGATCGTGCGTGTCGAAAAACCGGAGATAGACCGGCTCGACCTTCAAGCGGCCGGCGCTCAGATCGAGGTCCTGGCTCAAGACCCACTTGCCAATGCTCGGGCGATTCGCTTTGAAATTGACTACCAGCTTTCCCCCGAGGACCCGCGTGAACTGCCGGAAGTACCCGAGGTGCGCCTCTGGTTTTTGCGCCTTGACGCGCGCTATCCCTGGCTACCCTACCTGCTTGACTGGCGCTCCGGGGAATTGACGCGCTACGCAGCCATGAACGTGCCCCACGAATTTAGCGCCAAAGACGGGATTAGC
Organism: Gloeobacteraceae cyanobacterium SOY_34_metabat_159; assembly: GCA_031399965.1. Classification (GTDB taxonomy): domain Bacteria; phylum Cyanobacteriota; class Cyanobacteriia; order Gloeobacterales; family Gloeobacteraceae; genus JANNPH01. The sequence continues at coordinate 3,363 of JANNPH010000048.1, forward strand.
TTTGCACCCGAGGCGATGGAAGTCTTCGTGATGGGCAAAATTTTCGTGCTGGCCGACTGGCTCCAGGCAAAAGGAATCACCAACCGCTCCGAGTTGCGCTATTTTGCCCAGGCCCTCGGCTACGACATCGACAGCACGTTTTTCGACCTGCTCTAACTAAGGAATGCTGCGCTCGGTCTGTTCGCTCTGCCGGGCGACATCGAGGTCGAGGGCACTTGCTGCCTTGAGCGGTCCCGCACCCTCACCGATGTCTGTGTCAGCGCCGTTGCGCTTTAAGATAGCGAGCGCTTCGTCAGCCCGGTCCTCAGCCGCGACAGTCAGGATTTCGTCGCCGTCTTTGAAGTGGGCCTCAAGGTAGTGCGCCTGATCTTCGGTAATGCCCAGATGCGTCATCGAGTCTACAAAGTCGCGGTATTTGCCCTTCTCGACGCCTAACAGGCGACCGAGAGTGCCGAGGATGCCGCCATTCAGGACTTTGGCCTGGGCTTCGCCCTGCTGAATGTCGAGCTGACCGTCAGTGAAACCGGCCTGGTTCAGTTCGACGAGTGCCCGGTCGACGTTGGCCTGATCGTGAAACAAACCCACCACGACACCGAGGCTGTTGGGATTGGAAAAAGGGCGGCCGACTTCTGCGGTACTCATAGATTGCGCTCCTGAAAATAGCGGATAGACGCACCGCCAGGACCAGTGGAGAGTGAGAAGGGCGGTATGGGTCCATCTTCCCACTCCGAGCACTCGCAGCAGTCTGCCCGAGGGCGGATCGCAACCTGGGCTTTTCGGTGGCCCGTGCTACGATTTGCACGAATCCGGGGATTTTTAAAGTGTTTATCGCTGCCTCCAAACCTGCACAAGAAGATCAACAAGAAGATAGTCGGTCGCGTTTTCGCCGCACCAAGATAGTCGCCACCGTCGGTCCAGCGGTCAGCAGTCCCCAGGTCCTGCGCGAATTGATCCAGGCCGGGGCGACGACCCTGCGGCTCAACTTCTCCCACGGCACCCAGGAAGACCACCGCCGCAGCATCAGCTTAATCCGCCAGATTTCTTTTGAGCTGAACCAGCCGGTTGCCATCTTGCAGGACCTGCAAGGCCCGAAGATCCGGCTTGGCAAATTTGCCGGGGGACCGATTCACCTCAAGCGCGGCGACCCCTTCATCCTCACAAGCCGCGATGTCCCGGCAGACGAGAAAATAAGCCCGGTCACCTACTCAAAGCTCGTGCAGGAAGTACCGGTCGGAGCGGTGATTCTACTCGATGACGGACGAGTAGAACTGGTGGTCGATTCGGTTGACCACCAGGAGCAATATCTGCACTGCACGACGGTCGTCGGCGGCAAGCTCTCCAACAGCAAAGGCGTCAACTTTCCGGGTGTCACCCTCTCGGTACCGGCGATGACCGATAAAGACCGCGAGGACCTGCTGTTTGGTCTCAACCAGGGTGTCGATTGGGTCGCCCTCAGCTTCGTGCGCAACGCGAGTGACCTGCTGGAATTAAAAGAACTGATTGCCCAGTCGGGCAAGCGCGTGCCGGTGATCGCCAAGATTGAAAAGTTTGAGGCTTTCGAGAACCTCGACGCGGTGATTTCTGCTTGCGACGGCATCATGGTCGCACGCGGCGATCTGGGAGTCGAGATGCCCGCCGAGGAAGTGCCCCTCCTGCAAAAACTGCTCATCCTCTCAGCCAACCGGGCCGGTAAACCGGTGATCACAGCGACTCAGATGCTCGACTCGATGGTCAGCAACAGCCGCCCGACCCGTGCTGAAGTGTCAGACGTCGCCAACGCAATTCTCGACGGTACCGACGCCGTAATGCTTTCAAACGAGACGGCCGTGGGCGACCACCCGGTGCTTGCCGTGCAGACAATGGCGCGGATTGCCGACCGCATCGAGCGCGACTTGATGCCGCGGCCGATTGTCGAGTCGGGCCGCTCGATCCCAAATGCGATTTCTCAGGCGGTCGGTAGCATTGCCCAGCAGCTCTCAGCCCAGGCGATTTTGACCCTGACCAAGTCGGGGGCTACTGCCCGCAATGTGAGCAAGTACCGTCCGAATGTGCCGATTATCGCCGTCACCCCGAGCATCACCGTCGCCCGCGAACTCCAGATGGTCTGGGGCGTCTACCCACTGGTGGTGCTCGACCTGCCCTCCAGCCGCCAGACCTTTCAAGCGGCAATCAACGTCGCCCAGGAAAAGCACCTGATCCTGGACGGCGACCTGGTGGTGATGACCGCCGGCACGATCCAGGGGCTCTCGGGTTCGACCGACCTGATCAAAGTCGAAGTGGTGACCGCCATCCTCGGCAAGGGACTCGGACTCGGGCAACATTCGGTGAGCGGTCGGGCGCGCATCGTCCACGACAGCCGCACGGCAAGTTCGCTAAGCCCCGGCGATATCCTGATTGCGCCGCGCACCAACGCCGACTATATAGAAGCAATTAAGACCGCCGGCGGCATCGTTACCGAGGAAGCGGGTCTCACTTCCCACGCGGCCATCATCGGTCTCAGGCTCGGTATTCCGGTACTGTTGGGAGTGAAAGACTGCACCACGCGCATCCCGGACGGCGTCGTACTCACCCTCGACCCGCAAAAAGGGGTGATCTACTCAGGGGCAGCCTCGGCTGTTTGACATAGAGGACCCGTTCATGGCAAAAGCATTTTCACTTCTGATCGGCAGTCTGGCTTTCCCGCTTGCCCTTGGGCTCTTGAGCACGAGTGCTGCCGCCCAGGATAGTCCGCAACTGGCGAGCCTGAGCGAGCGCTACTGGCAATATCAATTGCTCAATAGTCCAACTACCGCCACGATTTACGGAGTGCGCGACTACGACGACCGGCTCGACAGCATTACCCTGCCTGCCCGTGCACAGCATCAAGAACGGCTCCAAGCTCTTCTCAAGCAGTCAGACCGCATCGAAGCCGCCAAACTGACTTCCACCGACCGCGTCACCCATGCCCTCTTTCGAAACGAGATCGCAAATGACGTCGGTGAACAGAAAGCCTGTCAGTACGCCCTCTGGAACATCAACCAGCTCGATGGCCCGCAGGTGCAGTTTTTGCGCCTGCCCGTCTACCAGCCCATCGCTAATCGTCGCCAGGCCGATCAACTGCTGGCGCGCTACCGGGCGATTGGACCCTACCTCGATAACCACATCAAAAATCTGCGTACCGGCCTGCAAAAGGGCTATAAATCTCCCCGCATCGCCGTCGAGCGGGTGATCTCGCAGTTGCAGCCACTGACTGTGGCTCCACCCGAGAAGTCGCCCCTCGCCGAGATGTTGCAGGTCAAGCTGCCCGACAACTGGAGCGAATCTGCAACCTACAAGCAGCAACTGGCCCAGGTGGTCAATACCGTCGTCTACACGGCCTTCAAGCGCTATGAGCAGTTTCTCAGCACGACCTACCTGCCCCAGTCTCGTACCCAGGTGGGCGTTTCAGCCAATCCGGGTGGTCGCCAGTGCTACCGCGCGGCCATCCGGTCGCGCACCTCGAAAGACCTGACGCCCGAGGCAGTGCATGCCCTGGGACTGAGCGAGATGGACCGCATCCAGGCAGAAATGCGCATCCTTACGCGCAAACTCTTCAATACCGAGGATCTGACTGCTGTCCTGGCCAAGCTGCGCGAAGACCCGCAGTACGCCTTCAGCAGCGAGGCTGAAATCGAGACTTTTGCGCGCGCTGCGACCGAACGCGCCCAGGCCAGGCTCAAAGATGCTTTTAACGTGCTCCCGAAAGCGCCGGTCGTCGTCGAACCCATCCCGGCTGCCGCCGCGAAGGACAGCACCGCCGCCTACTACCTTCCGCCTTCTATCGACGGCAAGCGCCCCGGCACTTACTTCGTCAACACCTACGACCCACGCTCCCGGCCGCGCTACACCGCCGAGGTGCTTGCTTTCCACGAAGCGGTGCCCGGCCACCACCTGCAAATTGCCATCGCCCAGGAACTCAAAGGTCTGCCGCAATTTCGCAAGCAGGGAGGGACGACCGCTTTCGTCGAAGGCTGGGGGCTCTACACCGAAAGGCTTTCCGATGAAATGGGCCTCTATTCGGACGACCTGTCGCGGCTGGGCATGCTCAACTTCGATGCCTGGCGCGCCGCCCGCCTGGTCGTCGATAGCGGCATGCACGCCCTCGGCTGGGAGCGCAGCCGGGCTATCGACTACATGTACCGCAACGTCGGCATCTCAAAACTCGACATCGAAAACGAAGTCGATCGCTACACCGTCTGGCCGGGGCAGGCGCTTGCTTACAAAGTCGGCCAGCTTGAGATTTTGAACCTGCGCGATCAGGCAAAAAAGCAACTGGGCAGCCGCTTTGACCTCGGTGCTTTTCACAACGCGGTACTCAGCAACGGTGCTGTCACCCTACCGATCCTGCGCTCCGAGGTCGAGACCTGGCTGCGGCGCAGCCAACAGGCAGGCCCGTGAGCGCACCCCCAATCGTCGTCCTCTACTCGAAACCTGGCTGCTGTCTGTGCGAGACACTAGAAGCCACTTTGCGGGAGGTTCAACCGGTCATCGGTTTTGTGGTGGAAGTGCGCAACATCACGACGAGCGCTGAATGGTTTGCCGATTTTCAATACACGATTCCCGTACTGGAAGTGGCGGGCCGGACCGTTCCGGGTATCTCGCACCGCACCGCTGCCAGGCAATTGGCCGAGCAGCTCGCGGCCGTCTTTGCGGAATCTACGCTTTGATACCTTGCACAGTTCGGCCAAAATGAGTCTGATCAAGAGATGTTTTCGCCTACTTGAGGAGTGCGAAGGTGAAGTTCCTGTTGATTGCTCTGGTCTTGCTGCTCTCTGTCCTACCGGCCTACGCAGCTGCCACCGACGATCTGGCCCAGGCCCTCGTGCGGGTGCGCAGCACGCTCAGCAGCGAACCAAATTACGCACAGTACCTGGAAGATGCGGCCAGGGTCACCTCCGCCCTCGATGTCGTGATCTACAGTAAGGCGAAAATCGCGGCAAGCCCGCTCAGCACCGCCCGGTTCGTCAACAAACAACTGCGCGCCCTGGAAGAAGCCTGGGCGCTGCGCTACCGGATTGGTATCAAGAACCTCCAGGCTCCCGAGGTCGTCGGTTTTAGCCGCACCAACCTTCAACGCGTCAGGCGCGCCTTCGCCGCCGTCGATCCGAAGCTGCGCATCGATGATTACGTCGTCGAGGGCATGTCCGAGGGCGGCAACGAATACCGCAACTATGCCTTCGACCGCCTGATCCGCACCGCCTTCGGCATGGTCTCCAAAAATATCGACACGACCATCACCCGACTCAAGTAGGGGTACTACTCCATGCGACTGCACGAATTGCTGGTCCGGACCGGTCTTGATATTCAAAATATTCCCGACCGCGAGATCGCCGGGCTCACGACCGACTCGCGCGCGGTCGAGCCCGGCGACGTCTTTATCGGATTACCCGGCTCACGCGTCGACGGCAGCGCCTACTGGGCCGAGGCAGTTGAGCGCGGTGCTGTAGGGCTGGTGCTCTCCGAGGGTGCTCGCGGGGTCGAGGCGACCATACCGGTGATTCGGGTCTCCGATATCGTGGGTACCTGTGCGCGCCTCGCGGCTGCTTACTACGATTTTCCGGCCGACAGACTGCTGCTGACCGGGGTGACGGGCACCAACGGCAAGACCACGACATCCCACCTGATCGAACACCTGTTGAGTCGGCACGCACAGACCGGGCTCATCGGCACCCTCTACGGCCGCTGGCCCGGACACCACGTCGAAGCCCGGCACACCACCCCTTTTGCCCTCGAAATTCAGCGGCTGCTCGCCCAGATGGTCGCGGCCGGTTGTCGGCACGCCGTGATGGAAGTCAGTTCCCACGCCCTTGCCCAGCAGCGGGTAGCCGGGTGCCGGTTCGCCGCGACAGTCTTCACCAACCTGACCCAGGACCACCTCGACTACCACCCCGACATGGAGAGCTACTTCCAGGCCAAGGCGACGCTCTTCAGGCCCGAGTACCGGACGGGTCGGGCGATTATCAACCGCGACGACCCCTGGGGCGAACGCCTCGCCAGTGAAAACCGCGACGTCTGGACTTACAGCCTTTCAACAGACGCGGACCTGCAAGCCATCGATGTCACTTTTACTCCCGAGGGCATCCGCGGCAGGCTCGTCACCCCACACGGTCAGGCAGACTTCAAAAGTCCCCTGGTCGGACAATTCAACCTGGCGAACCTGCTGGCTGCAGTCGGGGCGGCCCTGACCCTGGGTTTGCCACTTGAAGCGATTGCCGCCGACCTCGCCCACTTTGACGGTGTACCGGGGCGCATGGAGCGGGTCAGCAGCGGCGACGACGACATCACAGTCATCGTCGATTACGCCCACACCCCCGACGGCCTGCGCAAACTCCTCGAAGCGACCCGTCCTTTCGTGCGCGGGCGGCTGATCTGCGTCTTCGGCTGCGGCGGTGACCGCGACCGCACCAAGCGCCCACAGATGGGCCGGATCGCAGCTGACCTCGCCGACTGGCCGGTAGTCACCTCCGACAACCCGCGCACCGAAAACCCGGAAGCGATCGTAGGCGACATCCTGGCCGGGGTACCGGTCAACGTGCAACCTACAGTCGAAGTCGATCGCCGCACAGCCATTCAGCGCGCTCTCAGCGAGGCGCGAGCAGGCGACTGCATCGTGATTGCCGGTAAAGGCCATGAAGACTATCAAATCCTGGGCACCACCAAGATCCACTTCGACGACCGCGAAGAAGCGCGCGCCGCCCTTACCAGCCGCCGCACCCAGAGGGTGATGTAGCGTTAAGTGATCTGTAACTTTAATCTCCGGCAGACATATCCACAACAGCGCGAAAAGAGCCACACCGGCAGCACACGTCAGCCACATCGCCGCTCGCCGGCCGTCTCAGCGAGCACACCGCCGAGGCTGGGGGCAATACCCGGAATCGCGGCCATGCCGCCATTTTGGTCGGGCACAAGATCTGAGAAGGAGATTTACTGTGCTTGGCAGCAGGCCAGGGCGCAACTACCCCGCAAAAGCATAGCGCATCGTTGCTCAGTCGAGACAGAAGCCTGAATCCTTGCAAATCGGAACCCACAGCCATAATTCAAAGAGCTTCGGATTTGAGGCCGCTCCTGCCAGGTACGAAGTGAGAGTTACCGCTTGAAAAATATTTCAGTAAATTCACGGAAAGCTTTACCTCGGCAGTTCGATATTGTGTTGCTGGGATTAAAAACTATTAACGAGCCAAATAGGGTGTATTGATGAAATTAATCATTCTCGGATTTGCTGCGGTCAGATTAGCATCGCTGCCTGTAATCTGTGCGTTTGGAATGCTGGTGAGCACGCCCGTCGTGCTCGCAGTAACGCTCACGCCTTCAGAGGTCACCGTGACAGTACCCACGGGGAGCAACAACGGCACCCGCAATGGGAGTTCGAGTCAGCCTTATATCGACGATGTCTTCCTCAACCGGATTACCTTCGGTGGGGCCACTTACACCAGTTCAGGCAGCAGCTATCGCGCCGTCTCCTACGCAACGGTAATCACGGGACGCAACTCTATCAATGCAGAATACGGTGATTCTGATACGGGTAGCGATGGCAATGCAAACCCGTACGTGCAAGCAGGTATCGTTGCCGAGGGGGCAATTTTGCCCGATACAATACGCGAATCAATCGATCCCAACATTCAGGATCCGGCGATCACAGCCTCGTTTAACAGCTTGAGTCTGACGCAGGGTATAGATGGCGAAAATGCAAACTATACATTCGACATCTTTTTTCAAAACAGCATTTTTGATAACAGCTCAAGCGCAGACCAGGCCCCTGAGTTGGTGTTCTTCGAGCGCGGTGCCAATTCGGACTTCTCGATTCAATTAATTCTCGGCGGCACTACCAGCAATCCGGTCCTTGGTAATACCCTCAACATCCTCAGATCGGAGTTGTTCGGCACGAATATTTTTATTGACACCATCGAAATTACTGGGGGCCAACGGTTAGGGGTTGCGGGCCTGGATCTCAGCGACTTTGGGATCGCTGCCAATACCCCGGTCTTCGGAGTACGGATTGGTTCCCTCAATAACTCCGGGGCAGATCTGTACGGTGCTTTTACATCCGCAGTCAATCCAGCTGCCCAGTACGGCCCTGGCTTAGTAAATGTCCCGGAACCAGGTTTGATGCCGGCTGTGCTGAGTTTTGGCTTGATAGGCGGCATCGGCGTCAGCCTCCAGCACCGCAAGCGCAGCGCCAGACAGGTCCCGTTGCAAGAATAACCTGATTCAGCGTCCAGCCAGTTCATCGGCTCCAAATTCCAGCCGAGCCCCGACGCGGCAGGTGGTCCCAGGCTAAGTCGTGTACTCAGCGTTGATTTTGACGTAGTCGTAACTCAGATCGCAGCCCCAGGCAAGACCCGCCCCCGGACCGCTGCCGACTGCGATGTGGACCAGAACCGGGTCCGGGTCCGTGGTCTTGAGGTATGAGGAAGCGCCCGCGCGGTCAAAGGGCAACGGTTGACCGGCAGCCATCAGTTCGATATCGCCCAGGCGCACAGCGAGGCTTGTCGGGTCAAACGTGACGCCCGAACGACCGGCAGCGGCGGCGAGCCTTCCCCAGTTGGGGTCGTTGCCGAACATGGCCGCTTTGACGAGGGACGAACCTACGACCGTGCGGGCTATCTGGCGGGCTGCTGCGTCGTCGGAAGCACCGGAAACCTGCACTTCGATAAGCTTGGTCGCTCCTTCACCGTCGCGGACAACTTTCTTCGCAAGATCGATACAGACCTCCGTCAGCATCCGCTCGACGAGGGCAGCCTCAGGACTCGCCGGGTCGCTGATAGGTGGGTTGTTCGCCCGGCCATTGGCCAGGGCAATGAGTAAATCGTTAGTACTCGTGTCGCCATCGACGGTGATCTGGTTGAAAGACCGATCGACTGCCCGCGCCGTCATCTCGCGCCAGACCAGCGGATCAACAGCACAGTCGCTGGTCACGAAGGCAAGCATCGTCGCCATCTGTGGGTGAATCATGCCCGAGCCCTTGGCGATGCCCCCCACATGCACGGTCTTGCCGCCGACCTCCGCTTTGAGAGCACACTGCTTGAGGGTCAGGTCGGTTGTGAGAATTGCCCGCGCCGCCTGTTCAGAACCATTTTCAGAAGCTTCAGTGAGGGCTGCGGCGGCTGCCCCTCGGATTTTTTCAACCGGAAGCGGCACACCGATCACACCGGTCGATGCGACCAGGACTTCGCGGCCCTCGATACCCAGCAACCCAGCAAAAATTTCGACCGTGTCGATCACCGCCTGTACCCCGGCTTCGCCGGTGGCGGCATTGGCATTACCCGAGTTGACGACGATGGCGCGCACAGCCCCGCCCTGCAGCAGCAAATCGCGGTCGTAGACGACGGAGGCCGCCTGTACGACGTTCGTCGTAAACGACCCGGCGGCAATGGCGGGGGTATCCGAGTAGATCAAAGCCAGGTCGGGCTTGCCCGACGGTTTGATGCCGCAACTCACGCCGCTGGCCCGGTAGCCCTGCGCCGCCGTCACCCCGCCTTCAATCCACTGCAAATCGGCCATCTCGATACCTCAGCACTGAAGACTATTATCTCAGGAGCAGGACGGGTTCTAGGGCGCGACTGAGATCGTGGCGATCACCCGCCCGAAGAAGCGGTCACGGTTGCTCACCCGCAACCGTACTGCCTGGATATCGACAAGCCCGGCGGGCAGGACGAGAATTTGGGACTGCTTGGGCAGCAACTCTACAGAGGAGACACCCAGCACTGTGCTCTCCTCGTTGAGGACGTCGGCACTGATATCGAGATAAGCAGTCGCCCTGACGTCAGAATTGACGATAGCCGAGATTCGGCGTGCACCGCGTGCCGGTAAAAATTGGCCGATAAAGGTGTCGTCTGAGCCGACAGTCACGTTGATCTGTTGGGACGTCCTGGCGACTGCGGGCCGGGCTACCCAGATCAAAGCCGCACTCAGGAAAAAAGCCCGCCGGTTCATGGCTCGGGCTCGGCGTCTTTGCGGGCCGCGCGCGCTTCCTCCTCAGAGCGAATCTGATCGATAAGCTGGGTCATCCGCACGCCGCGCTCCAGCGATTGGTCCTGCACGAAGGCCACCTCAGGGGTATAGCGCAGGCGGATCCGTTGGCCCAACTCCGAACGCACGAAGGGCGTCACTCTATTGAGGCTCGCCATCGTCTGCTCCTGCACCTGCGGGGTGCCGAAGATGCTCACGAAAATCTTGGCCTGCCGCAGGTCGCCTGTAACCTCGACCTCGGTGACGCTCACGATGCCTGTATTGACGCGCAAATCTTTAATCTGCCCTCGTAGCAGCATCTCGCCGACCTCGCGCTTGATTAGCTCCCCTACTCTTGCCGGTCTGTGTGTCTTCATCGTCCTTTAACAGTTCTTAAGAAATTGGTAGTGATCGCTGCACAGGGGGAAAAATGTAGCCTTAGAATACAAATAGGTATTTATGCGGAGTGACTTCTAATGCAACCGATCAAGACGCCCGAAATGCTGGAGATTGCCGCCGAGCGGATGTTCCTCGATATTACCGAACCGTTGGACGCCTACGTGAGCTTGAAGCTTGTGCAGGTCGTGCGTGGCCTGGTCGGAGTTGCCTACGCCATGGGGCATCAAGATGCAGGACGCTCCAGTGTTCCGGCGGCTCCTTGCGATCTGTGCCCGCACCGCGCCCTCGGTGGTCAATCCTAGCCGAGTTGCAGCATCGAGCGCACAGTAAACACCATAAAAGCGATCAAGCCGAGCAGGCCCAAAACAGCCAGAGTTGCGCTTACTGGCGTCCGAAATAAAGGTTTTATCCAGCCGAAAGCTGAGAAAAAGATACCAAGCAGGACCCCGGCTAAAAACGTCGGGTATTTGGAGACCGTCTTAAGGAAGTTTTCGTTTGCCATAGCTTTATTCTAAGACAGCAGCAGCTTGCGCACGAGCCAGCCAACCGTGGCAGCAAGCAAAACACCGATAGCCTGCCCCAGTAACGGCAATGCCGAGTACTGCACCACTGCCGCGCCCAACTGCGCTCCAAACGGGAGACGGACGGCGAGGCCGACGAGCCCGACTGCATGAATGACGAGTAAACCGACCAGAGCACTCGTCGCAAGCCAATTCAGGTTGGAGCGGCAGCGAAAGGCCATGGCCCCAGTCATAATCGCCGCCGGCACGAAGGCGGCGAGATAGCCCGAGTGCGGATAGGCCAGGTAATCAAGCCCGCCGCCGTCGGTAAAGACCGGAAAACCGGCAAGGCCGACCGCCAGATAAGCAATCTGGGACAGGCCACCCGCGACCGGGCCGCCGATGCAACCCGACAGCAAGACCGCAGCAGTCTGCAGCGAGAAAGGGTAACCCGGCTGCCAGTTCCACATCACCGCAGGCGGCCAGACCGTCAGATCTATAGACTGGGGAAAACTGTCGGGCAGGTAAAGCCGGCAAAGGGTACCGCCGACAGTCAGCACGAAGCCAACGAGAGCCCAGAGCAATTCGACGATGGTTGGAAGCGGAAGACGCCTTTTACGCGGAAGGGGCAAGCCCAGGGTCGTTCGGACGCCGACGAGCTGGTTATCGAGCGAGGGAGCAGACATCGGATCTGGCTGAAGACAATTTATTATCAAGTGCAGTTTCAGAGAACACAACCTTTCTTTTACATCCCTTGACAGATGCACAAAGGATCTGTATCTTCTTCCCTCTCAAGCAATAGATTCCGACCGTCCAGGTACGCCCAGGCGGCTACTTGCCGCGGGTAAATTCCTGGACGATGTCGCGATACCGGCGCGATGTCGTATCGACCCATTCGCGGGTGCCGCCGTTGGTGTAGACGTGCACGATAGGTTCACCGGCATCAGGCAGAACCAGCACCCAGTCTTCATTAGAGAAGAAGACTTTGACGCCGTCCATCAGTTCGAGTTGTGCTTCCGGGTGCGACTCGACCAGTTGGCGCATCAGGGCACCTTTGGCCGACCAGGGGCACTGGATGAGCAGGTGGCGGTGGTGGATGCGCGGCAGGTCCGAGCGAGTCTGGGAGAGTGAGCGATTTTGCTTGGCGAGCATCTCGATGAGCCGTGCCACAGCAAACATCGCGTCGAAGCCGGGGTGTAACTGGGGAAAGATAAAGCCCATTTCAGCAGAACCGGCGAGTGCCACATTGTTGGTGGCAGCCGCCGCCTGCATCAGGGCGGTCGGGCTCGACTTGGTGCGGACAATGCGCGCGTCGTGGCGGTGAGCAATCTGTTCGACGACGCTTGACACTTCAGTCGGTACGACCACCGTGGCGCGGGGCGAGTCGGTGAGCACCAGTTCAACCAGGAGTGCTGTCAGTTGTTCTTCGCGAATCGCCGCCCCCGCCTCATCCACGAGAATAAACCGCTCGCCGTTGGCAAAGATTTGCACGCCAAACGTGGCCTGCAATGCCTCGACAACGTTGCCGAGTTGGGTAATCAGGCCCTCGCGCTGCTTGCCGGTAGGTGGCGCGTTGGGAGTGAGGGCGGCGTTGAGGACGACCGCGTCGCAGCCGAGTTTGCCGAGCAAAGTGGGCAGTACAGCTCCGGAGACGCCGTAGGCGTAATCGATCACGACGCGGGCGGGGCTACCGCGTAGGGCCGTACTGCTCAGGTGCTCGATGAAACCGGCACCGTAAAATTCGAGCGTGCGCGAGGGATAGCTAATCTCGCCAATTTCGTCGGTACCGGCGCGCCGAAAATCTTCTTTAAAGAAGGCCGACTCGATCTTCTTTTCACGGCTTTTCGAGATGTTGATGCCCTGGGACTCGAAAAACTCGATCAACATCCGGTCGTTGTGTTCGGGGTGGACGCGCACGTGCACCCCACCGTCCACTTCGAGCATCGGGGCCACGTAGCGTGCAATCGGGATAGCAGTGGCCTCCAGGTTTTGAACATTGGCACCGACCGACATCATCCCTGACACCAACGAACGCGAGATCATCCGCGAAATCGAGCGCTGGTCGCGCGAGACCTGTACCTGCGCTCCGGGCTTGAGGGTGGCCCCGAAAGCAGCCCCGAGCCTGACCGCGAATTCTGGCGTAATTTCGACGTTGGCGATGCCGGTGACGCCGCGTTGAGAAAACAAGTTGCGCAGTGCTGTCGTGCCCCAGATCAGGTTCATCGACACGTTCGCGCCGATTTCGACTTTCTTGGAGGGCCAGATGCGCACCTCGGGATTGACGAGTGCTTCCTCGCCGACCGTGGTCAATGCGCCGACGACCGAGCCTTCGAGTAACTGCGCCCGCTTTCCGATACGGGCACCACGGGCAATGATGCAGCCGCGCAGATGCACCTCTTCGCCGATGATGGCACCGTTCCAGATGATCGGGCGCTTGAGGTCGGCTTCCGCCCCGATAGTGACGTTGTCGCCGATGATCGTGCCCGCCGAGAGCCGTACACCGGGTCCAATTCGACAGTTGTTCCCGATCAGGAGCGGTCCTTCAAGCTGTGCAGTCTGGTCGATGGATGTGTTTTCACCCACCCACAGACCCTCGGCAATCTGGTTGTAGGCAATGTCAAGGACGACCTTACCTGCAAGAGCGTCGTACTGGGCCTCACGATAAGTTTCGAGGCTACCGACATCGCACCAGTAGCCTTCTGCCACGTAGCCGTACATCGGTTCGCCTGCCGCGAGCAGTTTTGGAAAGAGATCCTTTGAAAAATCGACCTCGACATTGGCAGGAAGATAATCCAGGACTTCCGGTTCAAGAATATAGGTACCGGTGTTGACCGTGTCCGAGAAGACTTCGCTCGACGAGGGCTTTTCCAGGAAGCGGACAATTCGGCCGCCTGCATCGGTGATTACGACCCCAAATTCCATCGGGTCGGGCACGCGCGTGAGCACGAGGGTTGCCTTCGAGCCACGCTCTTTATGAAAGGCGACCGCCGCTGAGAGGTCAAGGTCCGTGAGCGAGTCGCCGCTAATCACCAGAAACGTGTCTTTTAGCAGAGCCTCGACATTTTTGACGCAACCGGCAGTGCCCAGCGGTTTATCTTCCTCGACTACGTAGGTCATGCGCACGCCGAAGTCGGTGCCGTCGCGGAAGTATTCGCGCATCACGTCGGGCAGGTAATAGAGTGTGGCAATCACCTCGTCTACACCGTGGCGCTTGAGCAGGTTGACGATGTGCTCTGAGATGGGCCGATTGAGAATGGGGACCATCGGCTTCGGAAGCTCGCAGGTAAGCGGGCGCAGCCTCGTTCCTGAACCGCCAGCCATCAATACCGCACGCATCGAAACCTCCTGACTCTGCCGACTCACCAGACTTCAGTGTATTGATCCCGGGTACCCTTGACCAGAACCGTTGGACACAGCCGGACCCCGACACCAACAGTTGCTATTCTGAATGGTGCACGGCGGACACCACTGCTGCCCCAAGCGAGGACATTTGAAAGTTCTGCTTGTTGCCAACTACCAGCCCGACGCGCAGCAGAGCATGTTGCGCTTCGCCGACATGCTCGCATCAGGACTTGCTCGCCTTGGACACGAGGTGCGGGTAGCTCGGCCCGAACCAGTCGTGCTCAAGCGCTCCCCGAGCGCTTTGCGGCGGGCGGACAAGTGGCTGGGTTACGTCGATAAATTTTTACTTTTTCCCGGTGAGTTGCGGACCCTGGCGGACTGGGCGGACGTGGTGCACATCTGTGACCACTCCAACGCGCTCTACACCAGTGCCGTGCCGGGTGCAGTGGTTACCTGTCATGACCTGCTCGCTGTACGCGGTGCCCTGGGTGAGGAGACTGACTGTCCAGCTTCCGGGACCGGGAAAATCCTCCAGCGCTGGATCTTAGCTGGATTGAAGCGTGCCGGGCTTGTGATCTGCGATTCGGGCTACACCCAGCAGGACCTGGTGCGGCTCACCGGTGGGGGCACTCCCTCGGAGGTCGTGCTCCTCGGGCTCAACCACGACTACCGACAACTGAGCCCGACTGCCGTACGTTCCGCTCTCGCAGGCTACCCGGCCCTTACCGGGGGCGTCCCTTACCTGCTCCACGTCGGCTCCAACCTGGCGCGCAAAAATAAAGAAGGTATCCTGCGCATCTTCGGTCGCATCGCGTCGGAGTGGCCGGGACGGCTGGTCTTTGCGGGTCCACCCCTGACGCCGGATCTCTGGGATCTGGCCCAGACACTCGGGGTGAAAGAGCGGGTCGTAGAGGCAATAGACCCGGATAATTTGGCGCTTGAAGCACTCTACAACGGAGCCTTTGCCCTGATCTTTCCTTCACGATTCGAGGGGTTCGGCTGGCCGCCGGTCGAAGCGCAAAGGTGTGGTTGCCCGGTCGTTGCCTCGAATGCGACTTCGCTTGCGGAGGTACTCGCCGACTCAGCCCCGGTCTTCCCGGCGGAGGCAGAAGCGGCGATGGCCGAGGCCCTGCTCAGCTTCACCGACCCCGCCTGTCGGGCGCAGTGGGTAGAGCGCGGGCTCAAAAATAGCGAACGCTTCACAGTCGAGCGGATGGTGGCCGACTATGCCCGCCTCTACGAGCGGGTGCGTCGATGAATACTGTATTAAAGCTGTTGACGCTATTTTTGCCCTGGTCGCTCCGGCGGCGGCTACTCATCCGCATCTGGGGTTACAAAATTGACCCGACCGCCCGGATTGGCCTTGCGTGGGTATTTCCGAGGCAGCTCTCGATGGCCGCCCACAGTATCATCGACCACCTGACGGTCTGCAAAGACCTGGACCGGCTGGAGCTTGGGGAATACGCCATCGTTGGTCGCCTCAACTGGATTACCGGCTACCCGAGCGGTCCGAGCCGCCACTTTTCCCACGAGCCAGACCGGACCCCGGTACTGGTGGTGGGCAACCACTCGGCCATCACCAACCGCCACCTGATCGATTGCACCGCCGCAGTCGAGATTGGCGACTTCACAACGTTTGCCGGATTTCAGTCGCAGATCCTCACCCACTCAATCGATCTTGAGCACGGCCGCCAGTCGAGTGCCCCGGTGCGGATCGGCAGCTATTGTTTCGTCGGGACCAACTGCGTGATCTTAGGGGGCAGCCGCCTGCCTGATTACTCGGTGCTCGGGGCCAAGAGCCTTCTTAAAAATGCCTTCGGTGAGGAGTACGGGCTTTACGCCGGTGTGCCCGCCACCAGGCGCAAGAGCCTGTCCCCCGGCTTTAAGTATTTCCAGCGCACCGAGGGCTTCGTGTGGTGAAAATCCTGCACACCATCGCCTCGGCCGACCCGGCGGGCGGTGGACCGATTGTCGCCGTCGAGCAACTGGCCCGCGTGCACCAGCAGTGGGGACATACCGTCGAGGTGGCCTGCCTCGACGATCCCGGCTCTCCCTGGCTTGATCGCACCGACTTAAAAGTGCACGCCCTGGGACCCGCCCGCACGGGCTACCGCTACGCAAGCCGGTTCGTGCCCTGGCTCCAGGCGCACGCTGCAGGCTACGACTGTATCGTCGTCAATGGCCTCTGGCAGTATGCAGGCTTCGGGGTATGGCTTGCCCGCCTACCGGTGCCCTACTTCGTCTTCACCCACGGCATGCTCGACCCCTGGTTTAAGCGCGCCTACCCGCTCAAGCACCTCAAAAAGTGGCTCTACTGGCCCTGGGCCGAGTACCAGGTGCTCAAAGACGCCCGCGCCGTCCTGTTTACCTGCGAAGAAGAGCGACTGCTCGCCCGCCAGTCCTTCTGGCTCTATCGCTGTACGGAGCGGGTCGTCAGCCTCGGGATCGCTCCTCCCGAGGGCGATCCCGAGCACCAGCGCACCCTGTTTTTTGACCATTTCCCGCAGCTAAGTGGCAAGCGACTCTTGCTTTTTCTCGGCCGTCTCCACGTCAAAAAAGGCTGCGACCTGCTCATCGAAGCTTTTGCCCGCGCAGCCACAGACGAGAGCCTGCACCTGGTGATGGCCGGTCCTGACCAGACTGGCTGGCAGGTAGAACTCGAAGCACAAGCCCGGCAACTGGGTGTCGCCAACCGCCTTCATTGGACCGGCATGCTCACCGGTGATCTCAAGTGGGGGGCCTTGCGAGCGGCTGAAGTCTTTGTCCTGCCCTCTCACCAGGAGAATTTTGGGATAGCCGTGGTCGAGGCACTCGCCTGCGGCCTGCCGGTGCTGATCTCCAACAAAGTCAACATCTGGCGCGAGATCGAGGCGGATGGAGCCGGCTTCGTCGAGGATGACGACCTGGAAGGAACAGTCCGGTTACTAAGGCGTTGGCTGAGCCTGAGCGACGCGGAGCGCAATACCAGCCAGGAAAGGGCCAGGGCAAGTTTTGATCGCCGCTTTGAAGTGCAAAGTGCCGCAAAATTGCTGCTCGACGCACTGAGATCATGATCCCAAGACACAGGCCAGGACGTAGATGATCTGTCCTGCAACTGTAAACTGGCGATGTGATCGGTTCCGGCTGTAAATATGTCAGCAATGCTCAAAGACACCGACCCTTATACCCAGCCAAGTTTTTCCCTGGGCAATCGGCTGGCACGGGTGGCCTGGGGAACGGTCTATGTTTTGCTGTTCCGACCGTCCCCTCGGCCCCTGCATGCCTGGCGCGCCTTTTTGCTGCGCTGCTTCGGGGCAAAGCTCGGCACCGGCTGCCACGTCTATCCAAAAGTCGAGATCTGGGCACCCTGGAACCTGGAGATGGACGACCAGGCGGGAATGGCCGACGGCGTCCGCTGTTACTCGATTGCGAAGGTCATTCTTGGCAAAAAAGTGGTGGTCTCCCAGGAAACCTATCTCTGTACAGGTACCCATGACTACGAAAGCCAGAATTTTCAGTTGCAGGCAAAGCCGATTGTGGTCGGGGATCATGCCTGGCTCTGCGCCCGCAGTTTTATCCATCCGGGCGTCACGATCGGGGAAGGAGTCGTCGTGGGTGCCTGTGCGGTGGTGACGCGCGACCTGCCTGCCTGGACTGTCTGTGCCGGAAATCCGTGTCGGCCGCTCAAGCCGCGCACGATGCGACCCAAGCGTTAGGCTGCACTGCCATGCGCCTACCGGTCTCGGTTATCGTCCTCACCAAAAACGAGCAAAAAGATCTGCCCACCTGCCTGGCTTCGATCGGCTGGTGCGACGATGTGCACGTGCTCGACTCAGGCAGTACCGACCACACTGTCGCTATCGCCGAGGCGGCTGGTGCCTTTTGCTACTACCATCCGTTTACTTCCTTTGGTGCTCAGCGCAACTGGGCACTCGACCACTGTCTTCTCAAGCACGATTGGATCCTTTTTCTCGACGCCGACGAGCAGGCGACTCCTGCCTTTGAGCAGGCCCTCAGGCAGGCACTCAGCGACCCGGACCCGCAGACCGCCGGCTACTATTGCTGCTGGAAGATGATGCTCGACGGCCGCTGGCTCAAGCGTGCCGACTCCTTTCCAAAGTGGCAGCTCCGACTATTGCTGCAGGGACGGGTCCGCTTCGTCGATTTCGGACACGGCCAGAAAGAAGGTGAGGTCCACGGTCGCATCGAGTACTTGAAAGAACCTTACTTGCACCACGCCTTCTCAAAAGGCTGGACGCACTGGCTCAACCGCCACAACCGCTACTCGAGCGAAGAAGCGACTGAACGCCTGAAGAGCCACGTTCGCTGGCAGACAGTTTTCTCGACGGCCAGCTCGAAACGCAACAAAGCGCTCAAACCGCTGGTCAGCCGTCTGCCTGGCTGGCCCCTCGCCTATTTTTTATTTTTGTATGTACTGAAATTAGGCCTTCTTGAAGGTCGTCCGGGTCTGGTTTATTGCATCAACATGGCCTACTACGAGTTCTTAATTCAGATCAAGATGTACGAAATCGAACAGCTCAAAATTGGGGATCGCCCTTGAGCACTGGCCCAGGCACTTCCTGGTCAACTGAATACACAATCAGGTCAACAATCGCCTGCACGATCACTGAGCATCCATCGGATTGTCTTTTTGAAAAGCGATAATATCGCCGCACAGTCTCTGAGCAGACCGGGCGCGGCGCTGCATAAAACACACAATCTGTAACGTATCAATGGAGACAGCCTTACAAAGTCTTAACAGGGTATAGATACTCATAGGTGTACCTGTCCAGCATGCTAAAAATGCGGTTAACCACCTTTCTGTTTAGCAGCGTAACTATATAAGCTGACTCATTAGTACAAATGCTTCTTCCTAACCCTGACAAGATTGAGCTTCGTATTTCCCTAGGGTGAAACGGGCACACTGCCTTGGATCAGGGTGAGTGCAAGGCGATCACTAGTTCTCTCCCTCCGTTAGTCGCTCCCTTGGATCCCCATGCGAATTCTCATTAATGGTATTAATTACGCCCCTGAGTTGACCGGTGTAGGCAAGTACACCGGCGAGATGGCCGAATCCCTCGCTGCCGCCGGGCACGATGTTCGCGTCGTCACAGCACCCCCTTATTACCCGGCCTGGCGCATCTCGCCGGGTTACCGGGCCTGGGCCTACACCCGCGAGTGTATCCAGGGTGTCGAGGTCTTCCGCTGCCCGCTCTGGGTCATGGAGCAGCCAAGCGGTCTGCAGCGCCTGCTCCACCTGTTCTCCTTCGCAGTATCGAGCGCCTTCGTGATGCTTTCCCAGATCTTCTGGAAGCCCGATGTGGTGATTGCCGTCGAGCCGCCCCTGCTCTGTTCGCCGATGGTCCTGCTCGTCAGCTGGCTGAGCGGCGCGCGCTCCTGGTTGCACATTCAAGATTTTGAAGTAGACGCGGCTTTCGAACTCGATTCGTTGCCCCGCGGTGGCCTCGTGCAGTATCTGGCTGAGAGCTTTGAGCACAGCCTGCTGCGCCGCTTTGATTGCGTCTCAAGTATCTCGCCGCAGATGATTGAGCGCGCTGTCCTGAAGGGCGTGAGCCCGGAGCGCACCTGGCTTTTTCCAAACTGGGTGGACACAGAGCGCATTTACCCCTGCGATTCTTCGTCACGCCACTGGCGGGCCGCCCTGGGGCTTGCTGAGGACGATACTGTCGTCCTTTATTCCGGCAACATGGGTGGTAAGCAAGGTCTCACTTTGCTCCTGGATGCGGCGAGTGCCCTCGAGGACGAGCCGAGCATTCGCTTTGTGCTCTGCGGAGCGGGAACAGCTCGTGCCCGTCTTGAGAAACTGGCAGTAGAGCGCCAGCTTAAGAATGTGCAATTTCTACCCTTGCAGCCGATAGAGCGACTCAACGAGTTGCTGAATCTGGCCGATGTCCACGCGCTCATCCAGCGCGACGCACCCGCCGATCTGGTGATGCCCTCGAAGCTTGGCGGGATGCTGGCGAGTGGTCGAGCCGTGCTTGCGACCGCTCGGCCAGGTACCGCAATCAGCAACGTGCTCAAAGAAGCCAAATGCGGCGAGCCGGTGCCGCCGGAGGACGTCGATGCCTTCGTCCGCTCCCTGCGCCGTCTAGCAGCAAACCCGCAGCGGCGGGCACGCCTGGGAGCCAATGGCCGCGCCTATGCACTCGCCCACTTTACCCGGCAGCAGATTCTTGCTGGATTTGAAGCCCAGTTGACCGGGCTTTCCCAGCCGGTCACCGCTGTACCCGCCCTCAGCCGCAACTCGTAAGTCGCGGCTGACCGGCGACGGGCGCGGGTGTCGCCTGTACAGCGTCGCCCTTCTGGTAAACTGAGGCGGCGATGTGAGATGAGGTATGTACCGTGGAAAAGACGCTGGGGCTGGAGATTATCGAAGTAGTGGAGCAGGCGGCAATTGCCTCGGCTCGGCTGATGGGCAAAGGCCTCAAAAATGAGGCGGACGCAGTCGCAGTAGAAGCGATGCGCGACCGCATGAACCAGATTCACATGCGCGGCCGGATCGTGATTGGCGAGGGAGAGCGCGACGACGCTCCGATGCTCTTTATCGGCGAGGAAGTTGGCATCTGCACCCGCGAGAACGCCGCCGAACTGTGCAACCTGGACGAGCTAATCCAGATCGACATCGCCGTCGATCCGTGCGAGGGGACCAACCTGGTAGCAGAGGGCCAGAACGGTTCGATGGCCGTGCTGGCTATCTCGGAGAAGGGTGGCCTGTTTACCGCACCCGACCTCTACATGCAAAAACTGGCCGCTCCCCCCCAGGCGAAAGGCAAAGTCCACATCGACTATTCGCCGACTAAAAACCTCCAGATCATTGCCGAATGCCTCGGCCAGGACATCGAAGACCTGTTGGTCATCGTCATGGATCGGTCGCGGCACAAGGCCCTCATCGCCGAAATTCGCGCAGCCGGAGCCCGCGTACGGCTTATCACGGACGGCGATATCTCCGCTGCCCTCTCTGCTGGGATCAACGGCACCGGCGTGCATGCACTGATGGGCATCGGCGCTGCTCCCGAGGGCGTCATCTCAGCTGCCGCCCTGCGCCCGCTCGGGGCCCACTTCCAGGGACGCCTGATCTACGATCCTGAGATCGTCCAGACGGGCCTGATTCCACCCAAGGCTGAGACCGAGGCTCGCCTCAAAGAAATGGGCGTCACCGAGCCCGACAAAGTCTGGGAAGCCGAAGAACTGGCTTCTGGTAAAAACGTCCTCTTTGCCGCCACAGGCATCACCGACGGCGACTTTATCAAGGGCGTGCGCTTTTCCCCCGGCAGTGTCCGCACCGAGACGATGGTCATCTCCAGCCAGTCAAACACCGTCCGCTTCGTCGATACCATCCATATCCTCGACGAATCCAAGCGCGGCACCTTGCAGATCTGAGTCATCAGTGACTCAGCCACCTGAGCTAGTTCCACAAACAAGCCCTCCATTTATTTGAGCAAATGGAGGGCTTGTTTATGGGATGTACCAGAGCAGGAAACGGATTCGATGTGGATTACCGGCCCGCTTCTTGAGCAGGAGCATCGACATCCCGGCAGGCCAGATAGTAGCCCGTCTCGTCGTGCAGGTGACAGTTATTGACGATGCTGACCATCAAAGACCAGCTGAACTCGGTCTCGTGCATGTAGTCGGACCAGCGGGTCTTGAGGGCAGCGTGTGCCTTGCGCAGGTTGTAGGAGGGGATGGCAGTCGAGACGTGGTGTGGGATGTGCACGTTGATGTCGTGCTCCAGGAACTCCAGCCAGCGTGGATAGCGGCAGTACATCGTGCCAGTGAGGTTGGCCGTTACGAACGACCAGTGCCGCTGTTCGAGATACGGAATGTCAGCATGGGTGTGATGTGTCAGG
>JANNPH010000070.1:0-49448 GCA_031399965.1 Gloeobacteraceae cyanobacterium SOY_34_metabat_159
CGGACCAGGTGCAGAAAGGGCAAAGCATATCTACCGTCTATTGAATCAGTTTCGGTGTCCTGTCAAGCTAGTTGCCGATGTTTTGTTGCAGAAGTTTACACCACTGCTGCGCCAGGGGCAATTCGGTGAACGGTATGGTCATTTTCCGACCGCCGGGGAAGGTGAGGTTGAGCAGAATCGCGCCGGACCCGGCAGACGGTTGGTCAGGACTGGTGAGCTTCCCACCCACGAGCAGTTGTACAGATTCGACTTCTTCGAGAGAAACGGTCTGTAAATTGATCGGGCCACTGCGGGTCGGAGGCCCCCAGACCAGTTGCCGGTCTTTCAGCCCGAGGGCAGCGCGTATATCGTACTTGGAGTAGTCGAAGGCTTTTGCCCAACGCCCGTAAGCCTGCACTTTCTGGTATTCACTCCAACCAGCCCAACTCAGGTAGGAAAAGAGCGCCAGTAGTGGTAGCCAGACCAGTGCATGCATCATCGGCGGCACCTTCAAGAGATCTCTATTCTAACTGCCCGAGACCCGCTCCAGAGATTCAGCCATCTCTCAGCTTCTCGAGCACCGAGCGGTCTTCAAGGGTCGAGGTATCGCCGGTTACTTCAGAGCCGGCCGCGAGCGAGCGCAATAACCGCCGCATGATTTTCCCGGAGCGCGTCTTCGGTAGAGCGTCGGCGTAGCGCACTTCCTCAGGGCGGGCGAGTGCACCAATTTCTTTGACGACATGGGCAAGCAATTCGCCTTTGAGCGCTTCTGTGGCTTCTGTGTGTCCTTCGAGGGTGACAAAGGCGACGATCGCTTCGCCTTTTATCGCATCGGGGCGACCGACTACAGCCGCTTCTGCGACCGCCGGGTGCGACACCAGGGCCGACTCGATTTCCATCGTGCCGAGGCGGTGGCCACTGACATTGATCACATCGTCGATACGGCCCATCACCCAGAAGTAACCATCTTTGTCGCGGCGAGCACCGTCACCAGCAAAATAAGCATGGGGAACCTGGCTCCAGTAATTTTGCCGGTAGCGCTCCGGGTCGCGGTGGACCGTGCGCAGCATCGAAGGCCAGGGTTTGCGGATGACCAGGTAGCCGCCTTCATCTGGTGGGCAGATTTTGCCGTCGCGGTCCACGACTTCCGCCACCACTCCCGGAAAAGGCAGGGTCGCGGAGCCCGGTTTGGTCGGAGTCGCCCCCGGCAGCGGCGCAATCATGATGCCGCCGGTCTCCGTCTGCCACCAGGTATCGACAATCGGACAGCGTTCCAGGCCAATGTGCTGGTGGTACCACATCCAGGCTTCCGGGTTGATCGGTTCACCCACCGTACCCAGTAGACGCAACGAACTCAGGTCAGCACTTTGAGGCCAGGCGTCTCCCCATTTCACGAAGGTGCGGATCGCCGTTGGAGCTGTGTAGAAGATGCTGATCCGGTGCTTTTCGATCAGTTGCCAGAAGCGGCCGGGATCGGGTTGGTTGGGCGCGCCTTCATACATGAAGGTCGTTGCCCCGTTGGAGAGTGGACCGTAGACGACATAGGAGTGGCCGGTAATCCAGCCGACATCGGCCGTACACCAGTAGACATCGCTCTCTTTTAGATCGAAGATCCACTGGCTGGTGATGTGGGTGTAGAGGTTGTAGCCGCCGGTCGTATGGACGATGCCTTTCGGTTTACCGGTTGTGCCGCTCGTGTAGAGGATAAAAAGCAGGTCCTCAGAATCGACAGGCTCGGGAGGACAATCAGGGCTGGCTGCACTGACCAGGTCCGACCACCAGTGGTCGCGCCCAGGTTGCATTTCGACGGCTTCGCCCGTGCGCTTGAGACAGACGACGTGCCGGACGTTTGGAGCCTGGGCGACCGCTTCGTCGACGCGGGCTTTGAGCGGTACAGCGCTCCCTTTGCGCCAGCCGCCGTCGGCAGTCACTACAATTTTTGCCTCGGCATCGAGGAGTCGGTCTTTCAGTGCGTCGCTGCTGAAGCCCCCAAAGACAACCGTGTGCGGAGCACCGATGCGCGCACAGGCAAGCATGGCAATTGCCGCCTCCGGTACCTGCGGCATGTAGATGGCGACCACATCGCCTTTGACGACCCCCAGGGATAAAAGCGCGCTTGCAAAGCGGCAGACCGCCGCGTGCAGTTCGCGGTAGGTCAGGGCTTGCGTATCGCCGGGCTCGCCTTCCCAGAGCAGGGCCACTTTCTCGGCCCGTTCGCTCAGGTGCCGATCAAGGCAGTTGTAGGAGAGGTTGAGCTTGCCGCCCAAAAACCAGCGCGCTGTCGGCTCCTGCCAATCGAGTACCGTGTGCCAGGGTGCAAACCAGTGCAGCTCCCGGCGGGCGAGGTCTGCCCAGAACGCCTCGGGGTCGGCGACTGAGCGCTCGTATAGTGTGTGGTAGTCTGCAAGACTGCTGATCCGGGCCTGCGAAGCGAAGTCAGCAGGCGGTGCGAAGCGGCGGTTCTCCTGAAGAACCGACTCGATCTCGATGCCGGAAGTCTCGTCGGCAGACATGCTTAGCTGGCCTGAGCCTGAGACTTGGCGATCACTCTACGCATCGCAGCCGTCAGCCGGGCCTTCTTGCGTGCGCCGGTGTTGCCGTGCACTACGCCGGCTTTGATCGCCTTGTCGGTGCGGCTGTAAACATCGTTGAGCAGCCCCTGTACTTCCTGAAGCGCTGCTTCAGATGGTGTCTGCGCGTACTCGCCTAAGCGGGTCAGGAATTTCTTGGTAACGGTCTTGATCACCGATTTGTAGGTGACGTTGCGCTGACGATTGCGTTCGGCAACCTCAACGCGTTTGATGGCGGACTTGATGTTGGGCACGGTTGTATCCTGGCAAAAACTTCAGCAGCATACAATCTTAAACCAAAGCGCTCAGGTTTGTGACAAGTTCTTGCACAGATTCATTTCCACTCGATCTGAGCAGATATACTGGCCGGTGCAAATTATTGAGACTGGATTCGATGGATCTAGAGGCTCTACACATCAAACGCGAACTTTTATATCGAGAAGCCAGGGAAATCCACGAGCAACGCCTTCGACTCGATCGCTCCTTGCACGAAGTAACGGGAGTGAACCCTCTCGCCTGCCAGCGCCGTAGTCTTCTGCAAACAGAGTTTGACGACCTTACGATTCAACTGCGGGCACTCAGTAGCCAGATTCGCGTACTCACTCAGCAAATCGATACAGGGCTAGCCCGCGCTGAGAGCTGGTCGAGCGAGAGCATTTGAAGCAGTCTACTCGAACCGAAGTGGCTGTGTGCTTCCTCCAGGAGGGGGGATGAAATTCATCTGGGTTTCGCTAGATTAGTGTTGTCTTTTCCCTCACCCTCCGCCTGCAACATGTCGAGGACCATACCGTTAGTCGAGTTGAGCCGCAAATATACCGCCTCAGCACTTGAGTTTGTCTACCGCAACCGCAAAGAACTACTCATCGGGTTAGGACTAAGCCTGGGTGCTGCACTGCTTGGGCTCTGGTTCGCCCTCACCTGGGATCTGCCGACCAGTGCACAGATTCGTAGCTATACTCCCGAGAATCGCCTGCAGGTCAAGGCGATGGATGGTTCGATCATCTACAGCGGCGGGCGTGGCCCGACCCAGCAGGTGAAGGGTAAGCAAATTCCCGAAAACTTGCGCAATGCCGTGGTGGCAACCGAGGACCGGCGCTTTTTTGAGCACCAGGGTATCGATATCGCCGGTATCGCCCGCGCCATCGTCCGCAATACCCAGGCAGACGAAATCAAAGAAGGCGGCTCGACCATCACCCAGCAACTGGCCCGCACGCTGTTTTTGACCCAGGAGCGCACACTCTGGCGCAAGTTCAAAGAGATTGTGATCGCGACGCGTATCGAGCAGGACTTCTCCAAAGAAGAGATTCTGACTCTCTATCTCAACCAGGTTTATCTGGGCTCCGGTGCCTACGGTGTTTCCGACGCGGCGCGCACGTACTTCAGCAAGCCCGTCGAGAAATTGACCCTCGTGCAGGCTGCACTCATCGCCGGTCTCCCCCAGGCTCCCAGCCGCTATTCACCCCTGGTCAACCAGAAGCTCGCGAGAAAGCGGCGCGACTCGGTTTTGAAGAATATGGTCGAAGCTGGCTATCTCAAAGAAGCCCAGTACCAAAAAGAGGTAAAACACCCGCTCGCGCTCAAGCCTCAAAGCCGCGAGGCGCGTACGCAGTCGGCCTACTTCACGGCTTACATCGAATCATTGTTGCCTGATCTGCTCGGGACCGCGAGTGTTCCGGGCGGCCTCATCGTCGAGACGACCCTCAACCCGTCAATGCAGGCGGACGCTCAGAAAATTCTGACCACGTCGCTGCGGAGCTACCGTAGCCGCCGGGTTTCCCAGGGAGCAATCGTCACCATAGACCCGACGACCGGTGAAATCAGGGCGATGGTCGGCGGCGGCGATTTCCAGAAAAGCCAGTTCAACCGGGCCGTCCAGGCACTGCGCCAGCCCGGCTCGACTTTCAAGGCTTTCGTCTACGCAGCGGCCCTTGAAAACGGCGTCCGGCCCGGGGATGTCTACCGCGACGAGCCGACCCGCTTTGGGCAATACGAAGTCAAAAATTACGACCGGCGCTTCTACGGTCCGATGACCCTGGTCGATGCTCTTAAAGAGTCGCGCAACACGATCGCCGTGCAACTACAGCAAAAAGTCGGCGAGCAAAAGGTCGTCGATGTCGCCCGCCGCATGGGTATCAAGAGCGAGTTGCAGCCGGGCCTCTCGATGGCTCTCGGTGCCTCAGAAGTCACCCTGCTCGAACTGACCAGTGCCTACGGCACCCTCGCCACCAACGGTATCCATATCGAACCGACCGCCATCCGCCGGATCGTGGACAAGGGCGGACAGGTCCTCTACGCGGCGGCTCCTCAGACGAGTACCGCTCTCTCGCCAGCCATCGCTTCGACGATGACGCGCATGCTCGAACAAGTCGTGCTCAACGGCACCGGTAGAGGGGCGGCGATTAACCGCCCCGCCGCCGGTAAAACCGGCACCACGGAGAACCTGCGCGACCTGTTGTTCGTCGGCTACACCCCTCAGCTGGTGACCGGGGTCTGGCTCGGCAACGACGACAACACGCCTACCCGTGGTGCCAGCAGCCTCGCCGCTGCGATCTGGAGCCAGTACATGCGCAAGGCGATGGCCACTTACCCAACTACAGCCTTCCAGTACGTCGAAGATTCGGAGCCGATCACGGCCTCGCCGCCCCTGTCGACCGCCGAGGACAGTGAGGAGCAGGCTCCCCCTCCGCAACCGGAACCGGAGGAACCGCAACCCTCGCCGGAACTCGATTGCTTTAACGACGAAGAAGGTCGGCTCGTCTGCACCAATGCCGCCGGACGGGCAAGCCAGGATGGTGACGTTTCCCCATTCAACCCGCCGCCGCCTGAACGTCCTGACTCCGATCGCCCAGGCCGGCGCGACGATCAGGCTGACCGCCCACGCCAGGGACCAGGCGAAAATCGTGGGTTTGGGCGGGGTCGGAACTCGGACGAGGCTCAGCGAGACCGAGAAGAGTTTCAGCAAGACCGGGAGAATGCAGGCAATCCAGAGCGCAATGACCAGGATTAACACTCATCCCGCTTCAGACGGCACCGGTTGCCCGCCGGTGATTCAAGCCCAATTTGGCGATCGGTGCCGATAAAAGCACTATCGTGAAGTGTTACCGATGTTACTTGAGCTAAGGAGCAACAATGACTCGCGCGATTATGGAGACCGACAAGGGCACCATCCACCTCGAACTATTTGACAAAGAGGCGCCCAACACGGTCAAAAACTTCGTGGATCTAGCCAATAAAGGGTTTTACAACGGCCTGGCTTTCCACCGCGTCATCAACAACTTCATGGTTCAGGGCGGTTGCCCGCGTGGCGACGGCACCGGCGGCCCCGGCTATAAGATCAAGTGCGAGATCAACTCAAACAAGCACCTGGCCGGTACACTCTCGATGGCCCACGCCGGCAAAGACACAGGCGGCAGCCAGTTCTTCATCTGCCACTCACCCCAATCGCACCTCGACGGCGTTCATACGACTTTCGGCAAGACCGAGGACATGGACGTGGTCAATGCCATTCGGAAGGGCGACCACATCCTCACCGTGAAGGTCGAGGCGTAGCAGCGCTGCTTGCGGGTGTATTCTGTGCCCCGGCCCCACGGCTGGGGTTTTTCATGGACTGGAAAATGCTCAAGGTTCCGAAAAGTTAAATTAGAAGTGCACGTGGCAGAAGGGCAGTCAGTGGAAATTTGGATCCTGGTAGCGAACGTCTTGAGGCTGGTATTCAGCCTCTACATCCTGCTTTTTCTGTTTCGGATCGTGCTGACCTGGTTTCCTCAGCTCGATCTCAATAAGCCGCCCTATAACTTCGTGGCCTGGCCGACCGAGCCTTTTCTCAAATCGACGCGCCAGTTGATCCCGACGCTCGGGGGCGTCGATATGACACCGTTCGTCTGGGTGGGCATCGTCAGCCTGGCCCAGGAGTTACTGATTGGCCAGCAAGGCGTCGTAACGATGATGACCCGCCTGCAGTAGGCGGCCTAGCGCCTGAAAAAACCTGGGGAGGAGCCTGGGAAGTAAATGCGCGGGCGGTAGAAGCGACCAAAAGGTACGAAGGCCGGCTGGTTGCGCTGGTAGAAGCGGTCTTCACGATCCCGAATGTCGGCGTAGTAGCGTTCTTCGTTGAGTCGGTTGTTGCGTTCGCTCTCGGCAATGGCGGCAGTGAGCGGGTCGATTGCAGGCGAACCGCTCCCGAAATACAGTTGATAGCCGGGCCGGGCCGGAGTAGCGGCCACCGGTGGTTTCTGGCCGAGCCCACCTTCAAGGAGCAGCTCAGCTTCATCGGTCGTGAGCGTGCCCTGGTCAAGCTGTCGCTGGATATAGCGCGGGTACTTGGGAGCCGCGAGTGCGGCGAGTGGAGTGATGGCACTCAGCACCAACAAAGAAATCAGTGTCAGTAAGCGCATGGAGATAGGAGGGTTGCGATTTCTCTATTTTGGCGATTTGAGCTGTCGAGCGGCAGCCCCGCAGATACCGAATCTCCCCTATCCTTAGCTCATCCGTCGCTGCACAAAGTTGGTGTAGATGTCGCCGCGCAAAAACCAGGGATTGTCGAGGATGCGCAGGTGAAACGGAATCGTCGTCGGCACCCCGGTAATCGCGCACTCCTGAAGAGCGCGGCGCATCCGCCGGATTGCCTCGTCGCGGTTGCGCCCCCAGACAATCAGCTTCCCCAGCAGTGAATCGTAGTAAGCGGGCACCTGGTAACCCGGATAAAGGTGGGAGTCCATGCGCACTCCCGGTCCGCCGGGGGGCAGGTAAGCGCTCACTGTGCCGGGGGAGGGCCGAAAATCGTGGTCGGGGTCTTCGCAGTTAATTCGGCACTCGATCGAGTGGCCGCGGTGGACAACCTCTGCCTGGGTGTAGCCGAGCGGTTCACCGGCGGCGATCCGGATCTGCTCGGCAATGATATCGATGCCGGTCACCATCTCGGTCACCGGATGCTCGACCTGGATGCGCGTGTTCATTTCCATAAAGTAGAACTCGCCATTGCGGTCTACGAGGAATTCGATTGTGCCTGCTCCGATGTAGTTGATGGAGCGTGCCGCTCGCACAGCGGACTCGCCCATCCGCTCACGCAGTTCGGCTGTGAGGAAAGGACTCGGCGACTCTTCAAGTAGCTTCTGGTGGCGTCGCTGAATCGAGCAGTCGCGCTCACCGAGGTGGAGGACGTTGCCGTGTTTATCGGCCAGGATCTGAAACTCGATATGGCGCGGCTCTTCCAGGTACTTTTCGATGTAGACGCCCCGGTTGCCGAAAGCGGCCTCGGCCTCACGCTGAGCAGTCTGGATCATCTTGATCAGTTCGCGGTCGTTGTTGGCAATGCGCATCCCGCGCCCACCCCCACCGGCCGTCGCCTTGATGATCACCGGGTAACCGATCATCTGGGCAACTTTGAAAGCTTCTTCTTCAGTGTCGATCAGGCCCTCGGAGCCGAGGATGGTCGGCACCCCGGCGGCGCGCATCGTGTCTCGGGCCGTTGCCTTGTCGCCCATCAGCATGATCGACTTGGGTGTTGGACCGATGAAGGTGAGCCCGTGATCCGCGCAGATTTCAGCAAAGCGGTCGTTCTCGGATAAAAATCCGTAGCCTGGGTGGATCGCATCGCAGTCACGGGTCAGGGCGGCTGAAATCAAGTTGGGGATATTCAGGTAGCTTTTGCCGGTGTGGGCCTCGCCAATGCAGACCGCCTCATCGGCAAACTGGACATGCAGCGAGAGCGCATCGGCCGTCGAGTGCACGGCCACCGTCGGAATACCCAGTTCGCCGCAGGTACGCAAGATTCGTAGGGCTACCTCGCCCCGATTGGCAATCAAGATTTTACGAAAGTAGGCCAAAGCTAGACGCCCGTAATAACTGAGTTTTGATGTCAGGCTCTTGCCTGCCCGCAGGCTATCTTAGCCCGAACATGCTTGATTCAGAGGCCACAGGTAGGACTGAGCTATCGCAATGCAGCCGAAATTCCACCGAGCGGTAGAAGTGTCGGAGGGAACGTTCAGATGATACTGGCAGAGTTCTGTTTCAATTTCTACTGATGCTCAGCCGCCTGCGCGAAATTCGCTCTCGCTATTTTAACGACCTCCAGGACACAGAAGTTGACCTGGACGAGACTACCGGCGCCGCGCTGCTGACAGACACCAACGCCGTCGATGCTGAGGCTGAAATTACGGCCGCCGGTGAAGGACTCGACCCGGAAATTCGCAGCACAGTGATCGAACTCTACCGTCGATGCCTGCAGCGCTATGAGTACGTCAAAGAAGCCAACGACAAGTTCCTGGCAATGCTGGACGAAGGTCTGGCCTCGGACGCGGAAGACACGGGTCTTGAAGCGCAAATTCGCGAATATGCCGAGAAGCTGACGCTCGACCCGATAGACCAACCGATGGAAGTACCAAGCTACGAAGCAGACGACATGATAGATGAAGCACAGGCTCTCACCCAGACTGAGTCGGTACTTTATGGCGATAGCAGCAACATCGACGACGACCGTTCCGTAGCGCAGTAGGCAGGCTAGAGCACTGCAAATTACCAGAAGTAGCCGCCTGAAAGGATGTTCAGGCAGCTACTCCCGACCCGGTCAACCGCCCTGGAGCGCCACTAACTTTTTAAGTGACAATAATGCCCAGTCTTTTGAGGCCGCTCAGGGCTCCGTGGCGCTGGGGCTCGATCTGGAGGGCAGCCCGAAATTCCTGGGCTGCCAGCGTCGAAGTGCCGGTCAGGCGATAACAGTGGCCGAGCAACTCGTGCCGAATCGCAAGGTACGGGGCCGGTACGCGCAGGGGTCGCAAAATCTGGATTGCACGCGCGACGTAGCCGTTTTGCAACAAGGTCTTGGCAAAAAGCAGTTGCCGCTCGGCCCACTCAGTCGGCCGCTGCAGGCCACATGACTGAACCGGAGCAGTCAGTTGCCAGGGGGCGACTTTGCTAAGACCCACGAATGCCAGGTTGAGATGGTGGAGGAAGCGCGTTTGGTCTTCAAATTTGTTGACGTCGAGGTGTAGTTCTTCACAGGCACTGGCAATTTCCTGCCGGTAGAGCGTCCGCAAATGATCTGGTGAACCGGCTGTTTGCAGGCGGTTGATCACGGCGGTGCGCGGTACCAATCGGCAGGCCTGCAAAGCCCCGGCCCTGAAGTCTTCGAGAAAGGCTGTACGCAAGGCAACCGGGCGCAGTTGCGAGTAAGCATTCAGGATCTGGTTTTCAAAAATCTTCGATACTTGCAAAGCGCGCCTGTCGCCCGGCCTGAAGCGGTCGGGGTTGAGCAGCCTGACGGCCCGTCTGTAGGCTGTCCTGATCTCCACATCTGAGGCATCAAGCGGGATGCCGAGGTAGGCATAATAATCGCTGGCAACCGCTTTCGTCATTTGTTTATCGTTGCAACTCACAAAGATAATACAGAGATCTTT
This sequence comes from Gloeobacteraceae cyanobacterium SOY_34_metabat_159, assembly GCA_031399965.1. Classification (GTDB taxonomy): domain Bacteria; phylum Cyanobacteriota; class Cyanobacteriia; order Gloeobacterales; family Gloeobacteraceae; genus JANNPH01. The sequence goes on from JANNPH010000070.1 coordinate 9,944, forward strand.
CGGACATAGTAATGCGTCTGCGTGCTGATTTTGCGGATTATACCGAGACGGCTCGAATACAAAGTCAGTAGCTTCACGGAGAGAACCGGTGCAGCCCCGCTGGCATTTTCGGCAACTCAAAGCCCGCACAAGGGTGATACCTGAGGCCGTAGAGTCGCTGAAAGAGTACCTGCAGATGAGTGATGCCTGCATCGACTTTGCTTAACGCTCCGTACTCCCCTGGACTGATGACACTGAAAATCGCCCTTTGTTAGGCTCTCAGGGCCTGATACATCGACTGCACCATCGTCAAAGAGCAGCTGTGAGGTACGGTTTTTCCGTCTCCTGTTTAGTCACCTCTAGATTCAGTTCGAGGCGGCACACCCGCGAAAAGGATGAGCCCGCACCACGTCTGCATCGTTGCAGCGTAAAACGCCGTAAGCCGCGGTCGTACTGAGGAGAAAAGCATGTTTGCCATCACACTCAACGAATACAACCTCCCCTACCCTGAACCGATTACCAGCCCGATTCACCCAATCACGGTGCACTTTGTGATCGCGATGGTGGTCTTCTCGGTGCTCTTCGACTTTTTGGGCCACTTCCAGAGGCGTGAGAGCTTTCTCAATGTCGGCTGGTGGAACCTGGCCACAGCTACGGCTGCGGTGATTGTCGCCGTTTTTTTCGGGCAGCTGGAAGCCGGGTTTGCCAATTATTCCAAGAGCGTTCAACCCGTGCTTGACTGGCACACCGTGATCGGTTGGTCGCTTTCGGCAATTTTGGTCATCCTCGCTCTATGGCGCGGGTTTCTGCGCTACCGCAATCCACTGCGCCTGAACGTTCCTTATCTTGGGGCCGGGTTAGCAGTCGTCGGGCTTGTTTTCTACCAGACGGTGCTCGGCACACAATTGGTCTGGCAGTACGGCCTGCACGTCAAGCCCGTGGTCGAGGCGAGCAGGCAGCAAGGGGGGTCGCCTTGAACGACGTCATCAACCCGACTGTTGCCTCGGACCTGGGGTTGAAGCTCGGGGTGAACGAGCTACCGTACGCGGTGCCCATCCACCCGATGCTGGTGCACTTCACTATCGGACTCTTTATCGTCGCCATACTCTTCGACGGACTCGGCGCGCTTTACGGCATCCGCAAGCGTCTGGGTCTACGGCTCAACATCGGTCGCTCGACGCTGTTTGATATCGGCTGGTGGAATATTGCGAGCGCCGCCCTCTGCACCTTTGTCACGGTGATTTTCGGATACTTCGAGATTGCCCTGGCTACCCCACCGGTCGGGATCAAGAGTCCCTGGGGGTTCACTGCCTCTCAAACGATGCTGATGCACGGTGTCGGCGGACTGATACTGCTCGGTGTACTTGTCCTGTTATCAATCTGGCGGGGCTTTCAGCGCTACCGCTGGCGCAAAGATAAGGAAAATCAGGTGCAGTGGAGCTACTTGCTCGCTGGGGCTGTGACCCTGGGTCTGATGTTTTTCCAGGGCGAACTTGGTGCCCACATGTCGGCTGATTTCGGCATTCACAACACAGCCGTCCAGATCCTGCGTGCTCCAGAAGATTCACCTTTAAAGAAGTGCGATATAAGGACTAACTGTCTGTGAGAAACCTACTACGATTTCTATCGGATGTTCCCACTGTATCGCGGGTCATCCTCTTCGGTACCGGGCTGACTTTAATCGTGGCGGTAAGCGTCTGGATTGGGCAAAATACGGCTTTTCTCCTGCCTGCCGCAGCCTCAAAGGAGGCGGTCTCGGTCGATGCGCTCTTTCAGTTCATGCTGATTGTCGCCTGCGTCATTTTCTTTTCGATCACAGCTTTGATCGTTTATGCAAGCTTCGTCTTCGCCCGTGAACCGGGTGACACCCGCGACGGCCCACCCATCCACGACAACAACCTCCTGCAGCTTGTCTGGACGACCATTCCGGTGGTGATGGTCGGCTACCTAGTCGTCTACAGCTACGACGTCTACCGCGAACTTGCCGCCAAAAACCCGATTGACATCGGCGGCCATGCCCACCTGATCGGACTCGACCGGGCCTTTGCAGCACCGCCGCCGGCCACCAAAACCGGCCTACCGCCCGTCGTGATTCGGGTCGAGGCACTGCAGTATGCCTGGGTGTTTCACTATCCCGGAGAGGTCGCAGTCAGCGAATTGCACATGCCGGTTGGTCGCGACGTCTTCTTTGACCTGCAATCCAACGACGTGATCCACGGCTTCTGGATTCCCGAGTTCCGCATCAAGCAGGACATCATTCCCGGAAGGACAACCCGGATTCGGCTCACGACCCGCGAGGCGGGCAAATACATGCTCGAATGCACCATGCTGTGCGGTACCTACCACGGAGCGATGCGCGTGGCTGTGATCGTCGAGCCTCAAGCTGACTATGACCGCTGGCTCAAAACCCAGATGGCCCAGTCGCGCGAGATCACCGTCGCGACCAGGCTACCCAAGGATTTAACTCCGACCAGGATTGAACAGCCCGCCCTGCGCTCGGCGGCGACCAGGACACTCATCCAAAACCTGCGCTAAGAGAAAGGACACTTCAGCATGGTCACGATGACATCGACCAGCAGCCAGGGAAAAACTGAGCGCTGGACGCGGTACTTCACGTTCAATACCGACCACAAAGTCGTCGGCATTCAATACCTGGTTACGGCGTTCATCTTCTACTTGATCGGCGGCCTGATGGCCATGATCATCCGGGCGGAGCTAGCAACACCTGAGACCAATGTCGTCTCACCCGACACCTACAACGGCCTGTTCACGATGCACGGCACCATCATGATCTTTCTGTTTCTCATCCCCGCTTTTCAGGGGTTGGGCAACTACATGGTGCCGCTAATGATCGGGGCACGGGACATGGCCTTTCCCCGGCTCAACACGACTGCCTTCTGGATCATCCCGCCGGCCGGCCTGTTGTTGCTCTCAAGCTATTTCCTGCCGGGTGGGCCGGCCGCCGCGGGCTGGTGGTCCTATCCGCCTTTGAGCCTGACCTACCCCAACACCAACCCGGTAAACGGTCAGCTTTTCTGGTCGATGAGCATCGTGTTGCTGGGCACCTCGTCGATTATCGGGGCAATTAACTTCATCACCACGATCATCGCCATGCGCACCGAGGGCATGACCCTTTTCCGGATGCCGCTGTTTGCCTGGAACATGCTCACGATCTCGCTGATGACTCTGGTCGGTACCCCGGTGCTGGCGGCGGCGGCCATTTTGCTCGCTTCCGATCAGGTACTCGGCACCGGCTTTTTCAACCCGGCCCTGGGTGGCAATCCGGTCGTCTACCAGCACATGTTCTGGTTCTACTCACACCCGGCCGTCTACATCATGTTTTTGCCAGCAGCAGGGGCCATCTCTGAGATCTTGCCGACCTTTTCTCGCAAGCCGCTCTTTGGCTACAAAGAGATCGTACTGGCCACCATCGGCATCGCTGTAATCGGCTTCAGCGTCTGGGTGCACCACATGTTTGCGAGTGGAACCCCCGACTGGATGCGCCTGTTTTTCATGTTCACGTCGATGGTGATCGCCGTGCCGACCGGCATCAAGGTCTTCAACTGGACTGCCACTATCTGGGGCGGCAGGCTCTGGATGACCACACCGATGCTCTTTGCGATGGGCTTCGTCGTCATGTTCGTGCTCGGGGGCGTCACCGGTATCATGCTTGCCTCGGTGCCGGTCGATATCCACGTCAACAACACCTACTTCATCGTCGCCCACATGCACTACGTGCTCTTCGGTGCGAGTGTGATCGGGCTTTTCGCAGGCATCTACTATTGGTTTCCGAAGATTACCGGCCGCATGCTCAACGAGACCCTGGGCAAGGCCCACTTCTGGCTGACGATGGTCGGCCTTAATATCACTTTCCTGCCGATGCACGAAGCGGGCCTGCAGGGTATGCCGCGGCGAGTGGCCGTCTACGCCGAGCAATTCACGGTCCTCAACGTGATCGAGAGCCTTGGAGCCTTTGCCCTTGGGCTTTCGACACTGCCATTTTTGCTCAATGTGCTGATAAGTTGGGTAGTGGGCAAGCAGGCCCCGGCGGACCCGTGGCGCTCCCACGGACTGGAGTGGACAGTGTCTTCGCCGCCGCCGGTTGAAAACTTCGAGCAGTTGCCGGTCGTCACCGGTACGCCCTACGAGTACGGTATCGTCGGTAAGGGTGCCGGGCCGGATGACCCCTCAGTCGATACCCAGAGTGCCTCCAGAATGGAGTAGACCCAGGTCTTCTTTCAGTAGAGAAAAGAGCACTGCGTCATGTGCTTTGCCGTGCAACTGCAGGCGATTGCGCAGGATACCCTCCCGGGAGGCACCGGCTTTCATCGCCACCCGCTGACTCGCCTGATTGCCGTGTGCCACCAGGATCTCGATGCGTTGAAGGCCCAGCACTTCAAACCCAAAGCGGGCCGCTAGTTGTGTGCCCTCGGTCGCAGCGCCACGTCCGGTGTATTGACTGCTGACCCAATAGCCGAGGTTGGCCATCTGGTTGAGGCGATTGATCTGGTTAAGGCCCACTGCACCGACGAAAGCTTCGTCCTGCCGGTCATAGATTACAAAGTCGTACTCCTGGTTCTCTCGCCAGACCAGGTCACGGGAGAAGACCCAGACAGCGCTATCTTCCATCGAATAGCCCGCGTGGCACCAGGGCATCCAGGTCGAGATCTCCGAGAGCGAGACGCGCAACGCTTCGTAGAGCGACGCCACATCGTCGATGCGATAGCGCCGAATGCCGAATCGACTGTGCTCGAAGCGGGTCTCGTCCATTGGGTTACTCTAACTCGCAAAAATGTGCAGCGAGTCCGCTCTCGACCAGGAGTCATCTCAGGCGGCTAAAATGGAGGGGAGTGTCCGGTTGCAGCCCACATCAGCAATTGAGGTTCGATTCATGTTCAACTGCAAGCAGATTTTACTGGCCTCCGGGTTGGCGCTCGTGGTAGCTGCGAACCCCCTTCTCGCTCAGAGCATACCGACAACCGGCTCCTCCAGCGAACCGACCATTGTCACCACGCCTCCAGCCGCTGATGACGACGGTCTCGCCTCCCAGAGGCGTCCGCTGCCGGGGGAGATTCTTGATGAAATCTCAGTTACAGCCACCCGTCGTCCCGCCCGTGCCCGCGACACGACTGTCAATACCTACGTGTTGCGCAAAGAGGACTTTCGTGCGGTCGGAGCAACCAACCTCCGCGAAGCGCTGATCCTGATACCGGGTATCTTCGCCCGCTAGCCACCCTGTCCGGTCCGCTAACCGGACTAAAATGTTGAGACTCTCAGGATCGGAGCAGTTTTATGGTGGCCTGGATAGAAGAGCGCCCCGCGCTAAGTGCAGCTCTCAAGCAGCGGCGAGTGCGTCTGGCTGAATACCTGCCTTCACCGGTCGTTCTCTGGTCAGGTCAGAGTGCCGCCCGCAACTATCCGGCGAACGCCTACCCGTTTCGGGCAAGCAGCCACTTCCTCTATTTTGCCGGGCTGCCGCTCGAACAGGCTGCTATCCGCCTGGAGGACGGCAGGCTCGAACTCTTTATCGACGAGGCCGGTCCGACCGGAGCGCTCTGGCACGGCGAAACTCCCGGCCGCGATGAAATTGCCCGGCTCATCGGTGCCGATGCTGCTTACCCGCTTTCTGAACTCCCTCCGAAAGTCGTCGGCGCGGCAACCATCCCGAACCAGGAAGCCCAGACGCGCTCGCAGCAAAGCCAGCTCCTCGCACGTTCGGTCACTTCTGCCCGGCAGCTGGCTATCAGCGACTTAGCCCTCGCCGAAGTGATGGTCGCTTTACGGCTCATTCACGACGAAGCAGCCCTCACAGAACTGCGTCAGGCCGCCGCTGTGACAGTCGCCGCCCACAAAGCCGGAATGGCTGCGACTCCAAAAGCCCAGCGCGAAGCGCAGGTGCGCTCGGCGATGGAAGGCGTGATCATTGCCCACAATTTGCAATGTGCCTACGGCAGCATCGTCACCGTTCACGGCGAAGTGCTCCACAACGAGCAGTACCACCACCCACTACTGCCGGGCGACCTGTTGCTTGCAGATGTGGGAGCAGAGTCAGAACTGGGCTGGGCCGCCGATGTAACGCGCACTTGGCCGGTGTCGGGCAAGTTCTCGTCTACCCAGCGGGCGCTCTACGATATTGTGCTTGCTGCCCACGATGCCTGCATCGCCCAGGCACGTCCCGGTGTTGAGTACCAAGACTTGCACCTGACGGCCGCACGGATCATCGCTGAGGGTCTGGTGGACCTGGGAATTTTGCGTGGTGACCCGGAAGCGCTGGTCGCGATGGACGCCCATGCCCTGTTTTTCCCCCACGGCATCGGTCATCTACTCGGTCTCGACGTGCATGACATGGAAGACCTTGGGGATCTGGCTGGTTATGCCCCCGGCCGCGAGCGTTCGCAGCGCTTCGGTCTCGGCTACTTGCGTCTCAATCGTCCCTTGCAGGCGGGGATGCTGGTCACAATCGAGCCTGGCTTTTACCAGGTGCCCGCACTCCTGAACGATCCCGTTCGGCGCGAACAGTACAGGGCGGTAGTCGATTGGGAACGCCTGGAGCAATTTAAAGACGTACGCGGGATCCGCATTGAAGACGACGTGCTCATCACCGAAGCGGGCTGTGAGGTTTTGACGGCGGCACTGCCCAGTGGGGCGGCGGCAATTGAGCAACTGGTTTGTGAAGCGATTTAGGTAGCCCATTGTTTTCTCAAGCGACTGATTTCATTCCCACTGGTGCGGCGCACCCGCCAGGGACCATTGCCATCTACTACGAACACCCACACTGGTTCGACCGCCTCTTTGCCGAACTCGACCGGCGAGGTACACCTTACATCAAAGTTTCCGCGAGCGACCATGTCTATGACCCCGGTGTACTCGGGGCCGACGACAGCGTTGCGCTCGTCTTCAACCGGATGAGCCCTTCTGCCTACCGGCGCGACCACGGTCAGGATGTCTTCTACACACTGAATTACCTCGCTCACCTCAAATTGCAGGGTAAGCGGGTCATCAATGGCGAACAGGCTTTCCGCTACGAAATTTCCAAGGCCCTCCAGCTCTCGCTCCTCCAATCACTCGGTTTGCCTTTTCCAAAAACCCGGATTATTCACCGCGCTTCAGACGCACCGGCCGCCGCTCGCGGGTTGCGTTTTCCGGTGGTCGTCAAGCCGAATGTCGGCGGTAGCGGCGCTGGAGTTACCCGCTTCGACTCCCCGCAAGCGCTCCTTATCGCCGCTCAAGAGGACAGTCTTGACCTTGGGCTAGATTCAGTTGCATTGGTGCAAGAGTTTATTCCGGCCCGCGGCGGACACATTACACGGGTCGAGGCAGTCGGGGGTAAGTTCCTGTACGCAATCCAGGTTTTTTTGACCGGTGAGACATTCGATCTATGCCCCGCTGACATCTGCCGGACCACGGGCGGTGTCGAACTAGATTTAGCCTGCCCGGTCGAAGCGCCAAAGGCAGGTCTGCGGGTCGAGGGCTACCAGCCACCGGCAGAGGTCATCACAGCAGTCGAACGCCTGTTGCTGGCGGCGGGCATTGCAGTCGGCGGCGTCGAGTACATCGTCGATGACCGGGACGGACAGATCTACTACTACGACATCAACGCCCTCTCAAACTTTGTCGCAGACGGTCCCCGCGTGATCGGCTTCGACCCCTTCGTTCCCCTGGTCGATTATCTGGAGGCAGAAGCGGGGCATGGTCGCTAAGCAGATGCGTTACGGATACTGGCTACCGGTCTTCGGCGGATGGCTGCGCAACGTTGCCGATGAAGGGATGGCTGCTACCTGGCCTTATGTAAGCCGGCTTGCCCGCCGCAGTGAGCAAATCGGCTTCGATCTGACACTCGTGGCAGAGCTGAACCTGAACGACATCAAAGGGATCGAGGCCCCAGCGCTCGATGCCTGGTCCACGGCGGCGGCCCTCGCGGCAATTACCGAGCGGCTGGAGATCATGGTTGCCGTGCGGCCGACTTTTCACCTGCCGGCGTTGCTTGCCAAGCAGGCTGCCAATATCGACCAGATCAGCAACGGCCGCCTGTCCCTCAACGTTGTCTCTTCCTGGTGGGCTGACGAAGCCAGGATGTACGGGGTTCACTTTGAGCAGCACGACAACCGCTATGCCCGCACTGCCGAGTGGCTTGACGTGGTAAGCGGTGTCTGGGAGCAGGACCACTTCTCTTACAAAGGCGACTACTACCAGATCGAAGACAATGTCCTGCAGCCCAAGCCCGTCCACCGGCCGACTCTCTATGCCGGTGGCGAGTCCGAGGCGGCAAAGAACCTGATTGCCCGCCAGTGCGACGCCTACTTGATGCACGGCGATGCTCCCGAACGCGTGGCGGCCAAGATAGCCGACCTGTCCGAACGCCGGGAGAAGTTCGGGTTGCCGCCGATGCAATTTGGGGTTGCGGGCTATGCGTGCGTGCGTGAAAACGAACGCGAAGCGAAGGCAGAACTGGCCCGAATTACCGATGTCAGGCAAAATGCGGCCGGGTTCGCCAACTACCAGCAGTGGCTCTCCGGCACCCAGCTCGAACAGAAAATGTCGATAGAAGAATACTCGGTTTCAAATCGCGGCCTGCGCACTGGTCTGGTCGGTACGCCTGAACAAATCCAGGAGCAGATCGGCCGTTTTACTCAGGCCGGGGTAGACCTGCTGCTGTTGCAATTCAGTCCGCAGCACGAAGAGATGGAGCGGTTCAGCGAAGCCGTGATCTGCCCCCAACAAATAGAAATCTAACTGACTACCGGCAGACTCACTGCAGTCTCTGAATCAGCTTATTCAACTTCTCTCCGTAGAGCTGGTACTTATCGACCTGGGTCTTGTAAATCATCAGGTCCGACTCGTAACGCACTTTTTTGAAATCGGCTTTTTTAAGCCGTTTGGTCTCGATGTGACCGAGCACACGGTTCATACCCTGGATGGCCAGTTTTAGCGTGTCCGTATAATTGTCAAAAAGTTTATAAAATTCCGCAAGTACCGGCTTATCCGGGTCGTCATCACTCAATTCAGCAATCTGGGCCTGCTGCGCTTTAACTTTTCCAATCAGCAAGCCCATCCGCTCAAGGAGAAGTGGGATCTGCGGTTTAAGCGGCTCAACATTGTTCCAGCCGAAAGTATTTTTCCAGGAAAAGAGCTGGTCGTCGATGCGCAAGTAAGCGTCAAGTACTTCTCCAACCTCGGAGACGAGGGCACTTGCTTCAATTTTGTAGGCGGCCGGGTCAGTCATGTACTCATATTAATTGCGCAGCGTATCGCCCATGGCCGAGTTGACATTGCAGATCCGTTACAATTATGGAGTATAGCGAGGTCAGCGTACCGTGCTCAGGCTTGAATCCGTCAGCAAGATTTACCCAACCGGAGAAGTGCTCCGCGACTGCACCTGGGAGGTGCTTCCTGGAGAGCGCATCGGCCTGGTCGGGGCCAACGGTGCAGGCAAGTCCACGCAGATCAAGATGCTGCTGGGGCACGAAGAACCGACCAGTGGTCAGGTCGTCCGCCCCAACCACGTCAAAATTGCCTACCTTGCACAAGAATTCATGGTCGTTCCAGGCCGCACCGTGCGCGAAGAACTGTGGTCAGTCTTTGTTGAGGCAAACGAAGTCCAACACAAGCTCAACGAAGCGAATCAGAAACTGGCCGACTCTGATGGGGCAAGCGAGGCAGATCTCAACCGCGTCCTCAAAGAAATCGACCGACTGCAAACCCGCTTCGAATCCCTCGACGGCTACACCCTGGTCAGCAAAGTCGAAAAGTTATTGCCCGAACTCGGTTTCAGTGACGCCGACGGCGACCGCCTGGTCGAAACTTATAGCGGCGGCTGGCAGATGCGCATCGGCCTTGGCAAGTTGCTGCTCACCGAACCCGACGTCATGCTCCTCGACGAACCGACCAACCACCTGGACGTCGAAACCATCGAGTGGCTCGAAGGCTACCTCAAAGATCTCAACCGGGCGATGGTCATCGTCTCCCACGACCGGCGCTTCCTCGACCGCATCGTCAACAAGATTGTCGAAGTCGAACGGGGTGTGGCCTCAACTTTCAGCGGCAACTACAGCTTTTACCAGGCCACCAAAGCCGAGCGCGAGGACGCCCAACTTTCGGCCTACGAGCGCCAGCAGCGTGAACTCGAACGCCAGCAAGCCTTCGTGGATCGCTTCCGAGCCAGTGCCACCCGCAGCACCCAGGCCAAGAGCCGCGAAAAGCAACTGGAGAAAATTGAGCGTGTCGAAGCCCCCACCGCTCACCAACGCACCCTGCGCTTCCGGTTTCCCCCGGCTCCGTCGAGCGGCAAGCAGGTGATGACCGTCCGCGACCTTGCCCTTGAGTACGGCGACAAGCTGCTCTTTCTGGGGGCACAACTCGATATCGAAAAGGGCGACCGCATCGCCCTGATTGCACCCAACGGTGCGGGCAAATCATCGTTGATGCGCATTTTAGCGGGTGTCGAAGAGCCGACGGCCGGCACTACACGTCTGGGGCATAACGTGGCGATGGGTTACTACACTCAGCACCAGGCAGAGACGCTCGACATGAGCAAGAAGGTACTCGACACGCTTCACGACGAAGCGCCGCAGTTGACCAACGAAGAAATTCGCACGATGCTCGGACGGTTTCTCTTTACAGGCGATACGGTCTTCAAGCAGGTCTCAGCTCTTTCAGGCGGCGAGAAATCGCGGCTTGCGCTTGCAAAGTTGCTTCTGCGGCCGACCAACTTTCTTTTGCTCGACGAACCGACCAACCACCTCGACATTCCCAGTAAAGAAATTCTTGAAGAGGCACTCGTTGAGTATGGCGGCTCGGCGGTAATCATCTCCCACGACCGCTACTTCATCCAGAGGGTTGCAACCAAGATGGTCGAGATCGTAGATGGCGAACTGCGCGCTTTCGACGGCGACTATGACTACTACCTGGAGAAGAAAGCCCAGGAAGCAGAAGAGAAAAACCTGGCGAAGAAGCTAGCGGCTGAGAAAGCGAAAGCCGAGGACAAGCGTGCCCGCGAGCGCGAGAAAGCGAAAGCTAAATCCAAGAAAGGCTAGTCACAAAGCGAAGTCATTGAGGTTCTATGTCGTGTAGGAACTCAGTTGATCGCTAGTGCTTGTTCCTGCAATCTCTAGCGGATAGTTACGACAAAAGAGTAGGAGAGTTCCTGGTTGCTGTCGATCGCATTTGCCCTTAACAGGATAGGAACTGACTTGCCGACTGTGCCGGTCACTGGAATGGACAAGGTTGTTTTTCCCTGGTAGAGCAGAGCATTCCAGAGTTGGTTGCCGCTTACAACTGGGCTGACTTCGGTCGCCGACCCGACTTTGTACTTGAGTGTGCCGGGATGGATTCCGCTCAGGCTGATGTCTACAGCGATGCTATTGCCATTGGTAACAGAGGTTGCCTGCGGTTTAACCGCCATGGCAGTCGGCTTTGGGTAAGGGATCAAGTAGGCACTGAAATAATTCACGCGCTGCAGCAAATCGAATGACCTAAGACTGCTCGGGTTACCGTAAGCTGCAGGAGTGACGTTCGCCCCATTGTACTGAGTGCCGTAGATGACCAGTTTCTGCTCTGCATTTGGTTGCTGGTACCTGAGACTGCTCTGGTAAACGCTATTCTCCGGCAGATAAAAAGAAACCTGTCGTGCCTTTAACGGGTTCGGTAGACTTTGCAAGGCGGAGCTGCCGTTGCTGGCGGCAGAAAATCTATAGCGTTCGTTATCGATATTAATGTAGTACTGATTTCCGAATAGCTGACCGATTGTCGAATGAGCAACTAGTCCGCTGAAGGAACTCTGATCGATTACTAATGGTAGGTTGGCAGCATCCGGGGGAGTGTAACTAAATAAATAGAGCCGCAACTTTCGCACGTAGATCTGACTACTGGATGCGTTGCTACCGCCGAAATAATTTCTCAGGTAGACATCTAAGCTGACATCTGAAGAGTCAAGATTTTGCGTTATCGAAGTTGTGGTATAACTCCGTTTTCCTTTTTGAATATTTCCTTCAAAGCAATCGGCAATACTCTCGTTGTCATTCGGATCGGCTGTACCGGTAAGCGGTTGCCAGTTGTTCTTAATAGAAATCTCTAGACCGACGCAACTATTGGGAGTATTAATTTGTACATCCGCCTCAGCGACCACGTAGTCAGGCCGAATCGAGAGACTGCTGAGGTTAATTCCGCGTATCTCAAATGTACTTGGACCATAAGGTGGGCCGATCCACCTGATCTCAGTCAGTTCTTTGGTTGCCACCAGATAGCCGGTCCGTTCGGCAGCCAGTGTAGGAACCGTCAAAATCGCAAATATCAAGACACTCGAAAAACTTGTAAACCAGAGGCATTCAAGAATACAGAGCAACTTCTTCATGGCGTGATTGTCAGTAGACAATTGTTTTGTAAATCAAACTGGTCACAGCCGGTCCCGCCGAGGGTGACCTGGCCGCTTACCTGTCCGTAGGCAATTTCCGACGGTCGGTAGTTGCTGGTGCGCTGGTAACTGATGCCCTCGGGTAGTACCCGTGGCTGTCCGTTGGGGAGATTGGCGGGACCGGGCGGAGTGTAGATAGCGAGCCAGCGGCCAATGTCGGTGGTGTCACTCAAATCTGGTAGAGCAGTGTAGGTGCGAACGTATTGCTTGAGAGATTGCTCGATGAAGCGAACCTGTGCCCCGTTCGTTGCCTTCTGTGTCTCCTGCTGCCAGTAACTGACGACCGAGGCACCGGCAATGCTCATGATCGCCGCGATGCTGACGACTGTGAGCACCTCGATGAGAGTGAATCCGCGATCCTGGCGGGGGGTACGGCGGCGCACAACGGCAGTTTCTAACGGACGACGACCCAGTATAGTACCAATTCTGGGAAATCCGCAAACTTAAGTTTTGTCATTTATCTGGGAAATTTGCGGGCTTTCTACTACTTTTCGAGTACGATTCCAGCCGGTTCGCTCGTGCAGACATGCGCTTCAATCTGCGGATCAGTGGCGAGAGCAATCTTGATCTGCTCGGCGTGAGCACGATCGGCAGCAAGACCAAGGACTGCCGGACCGGAGCCGGACATCATGGCCGCGAGTGCCCCAACACTCACCAGGCGTTCGCGCAGCGCTTTCACTTCTGGATAGGTGTCGAGGACGACCCGTTCGAGGTCGTTGTAGAGAACAGGTGCAATGTGCGCCGGGTCGCCGGTCGTGAGGGCAGCAAGCATCTCGCTGCTTGGGGCGTGGGCTATTGACTGCGTAAGCAGACGACGAGTGCGAAAGGTCTGGTAGGCCCAGGCCGTCGAGACTTGCAAATCGACCGGTTTGGCCACGACAAGATAAAGAGAGCGCAAGGCCGGCAGTGGCGTCAGCCGTTCGCCGCGCCCCATGGCGAGGGCTGTCCCACCACTGACGCAAAAAGGGACATCAGAGCCAAGGGCAGCACCGAGGACCTGTAGTTCTTCCTGGGTCAGGCCGAGTTCCCACAAGATATTCAGGCCGACCAGTACAGCGGCGGCATCAGCCGAGCCGCCGGCCAGCCCGCTTGCCACCGGGATTCGCTTATCGATGGTGATCTCGACCCCGGTTCCGATACCGTAGGTCCGGCCGACCAGTTCGACCGCCCGCCAGGCCAGGTTAGAAGCGTCCCTGGGTACCAGCGGGTGCGAACAGACAATCGAAGTAGTGCGAGCGGATACCAGGCTGACGGTATCCGCGAGGTCGAGACTCTGCAGCACCATTACCAGGTCGTGATACCCGTCCGGTCGGTCGGCGGTGATTTCGAGAAACAAGTTAACTTTGGCGGCGGCCCGCAGCGAAAGACGCTTCATGCCAGGATTCATGCCAGGATGGCCTGCTTCATTTCGCGCACGGCCCGCTCCAGGCCGACCAGCACAGCCCGAGAGATAATCGAGTGGCCGATATTCAGTTCTTCCATACCGGCAAGGCGGGCTACAGGTAACACGTTCCAGTAGGTAAGACCATGGCCCGCGTTGATTCTGAGCCCCAGGGACTTTGCCTTCTCGCAGGCACTGGCCAGTAAGCTCAGTTCGTGGTGCCGCTCGCGCTCAGTCTTCGCCTCGGCGTAGCGGCCGGTATGCAGTTCGATAATCTGAGCGCCGACTGTGGACGCGGCCCGCAACTGGTCGGGGTTCGGGTCGATAAAAAGGCTCACGGGCATCCCCGCTCCCTGTAGATGCTCGACTGCCCTGGCAATCGTTTCGCGGTGGGCCAGCACATCCAGACCACCTTCGGTCGTCACTTCTTCGCGCTTTTCAGGCACCAGGGTGATGTAATCGGGCTTTATGCTGAGGGCAATTTCCACCATCGACTCGGTGGCTGCCATCTCCAGGTTCAGGTGCGTGCGCACCGTCCGCCGCAACAGTTCAACATCGCGGTCCTGGATGTGACGACGATCTTCGCGCAGGTGCACGGTGATGCCGTCTGCCCCGGCCAGTTCGACGAGCACCGCCGCTGCTACCGGGTCCGGCTCGACGGTGCGGCGTGCCTGCCGAATCGTCGCTACGTGGTCGATATTGACGCCAAGACTGAGCACGTGAAACCCCTTCATAACAAGCAATATCGTATCGTCCTGGCGTCGCAAACGAGAATAGCTGCGTTGCGTAGTTATACCGGGTGTACGCTGGAGGTCAGGTGAGCAGGTCCTCAGGTGATCGACTTCTTTCTTTACAAACTTGGTTTGACACCGGCCGTGATGGCTGGTGTCAGTTTATGGTCCCTGGCCCTCTACTTAATCTTTTCGCAGTTCAACGAGCGCCTGGTGGACGTGTTTTGCACCTGGCTCAATGAGACCGACCGCCGCATCTATAGCGAGCAAGCGCTGAGCCGCCGCCCGCCCGGCTGGGAAGAGCGCAACCAGGTGTTTGCTTCAGTACTGAGCACGCTTCCCTCGCTAATCGCTGGGGTTGTCGTCTTTATCTTGATGAGCGTTACTCTCAGCCGCAGCTGGTCAGTCGCAAGCGGCCTCCTGGTAGCAATCGGTGCCGGTGTCTACCAGCTCGGGCGTCAGGACGCACAGTCGCACAGCGATCGCCGTCCTTAGGAGTGGGAAGCCGCTCTGCTAATCGCCTGATTCCCTATCAAAGGAAATATAGATAACTTCATTCCTGTGGCTGACGCCCGCACAGCCGGCTACTTCTATGCTGAACGTACTAGTTAGAGGTTAATACCGATGAGCATTCTAAGCTTGATCTTGTTCCTGGTGGTCGCCGGCGTTTGTGCCATCATCGCTGACGCCCTGGTCCCCGGCCGCATTCCCGGTGGTTTTCTAGTTGCCGCTGTCGTCGGCGTCATTGGTGCCTGGATTGGCGGCACCTTGCTCGGTAGCATCGGCCCCAGCCTGGCCGGCGTATCGATCATCCCGGCTATCGTCGGTTCCGCCCTGCTTGTGTTTCTTCTGTCGCTGGTTTCCGGCTACACTGCCCGCCGCTAAGATGTCAGTCTCAACAGTTAAGAGTCAGATTCTACCAGGGGCTGGCATCTGACTCTTGCCGCCCGTCTGAGACGAGCAACATCGTTGTTGAAGTGTTTTTCACAAACCCAAGCTTTTCATAAAAGCCTTGTTGAAAGGTGGTCATCAAGTAGACGCGTTCAACACCAACAAGGGCAGGCTGGTTCAGTAGTTCCGAGATAAGGTGCCGACCAACGCCCTTGCCCTGATACTGGGGATGCACGACGACATCCCAGATAGTGGCTCGGTAAACGCCATCGCTGGTGGCGCGGGCGAAGGCAATCAGCGCTTCGCCGTCGTAGGCACAGATTACCGGGTTGCTGTTGGCGATCATCCTCTCAAGTTTCTCGGCCGTACGCTCCTGGGCCCAGAAAGCACCGACGTCAAACAGGTCCTGCAGCTTCGCAATGTCGATATCTTGTTTTCTAGAGCAGATAGTAATGGTTGGTGAGAGATTGTTCACGCTATAGCTTAAGAGAGTACATTTTTAATCCACCGTAACATCTGCGATAGGCTCAACGAAAACAGAGCCTTTAGTATGGGGAAAAGAGGAGGTCTTGAGCGACTGTGTCTGCCCGGCATCTACCCCAAACCCAGGTCAATCTCCGCGTACTTGCCCGCCTGCTGAGCGTGGGCAGGCTGGAAGGTGAAGTGGAAGGCGGCCACTACCGCTGGACGTTCTGTTGGAACTTTCGTAGTGGTGGTCGGCTTGAAGTGCAGCCCTCTATGGGGCGAGCGCTTATTCAAGAACCGTTGCAGCGCTTTCTGGAGACCCACGACTTTACGCTAGAAACCGGTGAGACCTATGCGTTCACCGTGCGAGCGCGGCTTTAGAAAGTTCAAACTTTGCCGAAGCGCCGCTCGCGGCTCTGATAGGACTGCAGGGCGGTGTGAAAAGCCTGTCGGTTGAAATCGGGCCACATCAGGTCCGCTACATAGATCTCGGTGTAGGCCATCTGCCAGAGCAGGTAGTTGCTGAGGCGTTGCTCGCCACTGGTGCGGATGAGCAGATCTGGGTCTTCGAGGCCGTGGGTATAGAGGTGTTGCTCGAACATGCGTTCGTCGATTTCCTCCGGCTGTAGACGGCCGGAGCGGACTTCTTCAGCCAGACGGCGGCAGGCGTGCAAGATCTCCTCGCGCCCGCCGTAATTGGTGGCGACGGTAAAGTGGACAGCGGTGTTATCGAAGGTGCGCTCCATCGCCGCCTGGATAGCATTTTGCAGCGATGTGGGCAAATGATCGAGCGCCCCTACAAAGCGGATGCGGACATCCTCAGTCACCATCTCCGACAGTTCCCGGTGCAGGACGCGCTCGAAGAGTGCCATCAAAAAATCGACTTCGTCCTGGGGACGCCGCCAGTTCTCAGTCGAGAAGGCATAGACGGTGAGCGCTTTGATACCCCAGTCTTTGCAGCAGCGCAAAAGCTCTTTGAGGGCTTTGACGCCCTCCCGGTGGCCCATAAAGCGCGGCCAGCCGCGGGCTTCGGCCCAGCGTCCGTTGCCGTCCATGATGGCGGCTACATGGCGCGGCAGGCGAGCGGGGTCGATGTCGGCGGGCAGACTGTGGAGCAGGGTCTGTGGAGTGGTCATCTAGTCACTACTGTTGCCCGATTGGCTCGAAGAGGTGGGGAAGAATTTGCGGGTCCAGTTGCCAAGGGATGGAAAAGAGAAAACAGGAGGGGTCTCTTCGCGCCGGTAGCGGCGATTGAGCGACTCAGCCAATTGCTCGACCGTCAGGGGTCGTAGCAGCTTGCCCCGTTCGGCAAGCGAGATCGAGCCGGTCTCTTCGGAGACGACGATACACAGCGCGTCACTCTGCTCGGTGATGCCCATGGCAGCCCGGTGGCGGGTACCCAGTTGCCGTGAGGGAATTTCTCTTGACATCGGCAAAATCACGCTTGCTGATTGAATGCGCCAGTTGCGAATCAGAAGCGCCCCGTCGT
Source organism: Gloeobacteraceae cyanobacterium SOY_34_metabat_159 (assembly GCA_031399965.1). Lineage (GTDB taxonomy): Bacteria > Cyanobacteriota > Cyanobacteriia > Gloeobacterales > Gloeobacteraceae > JANNPH01. The sequence continues at coordinate 27,289 of JANNPH010000070.1, forward strand.
GCAGACGGGTCTTCGGGTAGAAGATAGTGAGCAGTAGGCTCTTAGACAGCACAGCGTCCATCAGGTCGCCCGGATCTTGCAGGAGCCGTTCGTCGATGGGCGTATTTTCGAGCACGATGAGCGCCCCGATGCGTTCCTGCGAGAGGTCTTCAACCGCTTCGAGCAATTCATCCAGGGCCTCGCGCTCCATGTCGGGCAGGCGCTCGGGCCGCAAAAGCGTAAAGATCTCACCCCGCCCAAGTTGTTCGAGGAAGCGGCGCAACTCAGGCTGGAAGATGACCGGTACCGTTACTGCCACCCCGATCAAAATCTTGTCGAGGATAAAGTTGAGGGTCGTCAACCCCAGCAGGTTGCTCAGGAAGAAAGTACCGGCCAGGATCAAGAAACCACGAATAAGCCATACTGTTCGCGTCTGCCGAACAAGCTGAAAGGCGAGGTACAGCAGCAGACCGACCGCGGCCCAATCGAGCAGCGAGATCAAGAACGGCCGGAGTGCCAGTTCACCAGACAGTTGTTCGAGAGGGCTATTCATGAGTTGAGTCGCTCGGGTAGGCAGTCGAAGCGCAGCAGGTCGTCGAGGGTTTCACGCTTGAGGATCAGCGTAGCCTCTCCACCGCTCACCAGCACCGCTGCCGGACGAGGCAGGCGATTGTAGTTGGAAGCCATGCTGCAATTGTAAGCACCGGTGCTGAAAACTACTAGGGAATCTCCCTTCTCAAGTGGAGCCAGATCGACATCTTTTAAAAGGATGTCTCCAGACTCGCAGTGCTTACCGGCAACGGTGACTCGGACGCGTTCGCGCGTCAGCATCTTGTTGGCCACGGTCGCCGTGTAGCGGGCTCCATAGGTGATCGGGCGCGGGTTATCCGACATGCCGCCATCGACTGAGACAAACTGGCGCAGGCCCGGCACTTCTTTAGTAGCACCGACGGTATAAACCGTGGCACAGGCCGGACCGATAATCGAGCGGCCCGGCTCTGAGAGCAACTTCGGCAAGGGTAGATTGTGCTGTTCGCAGGCCCGAATCACGCTCGCAGCGACGGTTTCCACCCAGGCTTCGATAGTCGGCGGGTCGTCAGACTCGGTATAGCGAATTCCGAGACCGCCGCCGATGTTAAGTTCTTCGAAGGCAGTGAGCCCCAGAGCCTGGGCTTTCGGGAACCATTCGACTAGAACGCCGGCGGTGTCGGCGTGGGGTTGCAGTTCAAAGATCTGTGAACCGATGTGGGCGTGTAGCCCCACGGCAATCAGGTTGGTCGCGCTCACAAGCCAGTCGAGCACTGCGGGCAGTTGGGTGGGGTCGAAACCAAATTTGCTGTCGAGGTGACCGGTGCGGATGTAGTCGTGGGTGTGGCACTCGATACCCGGAGTGACGCGGATCATTACCCGTGCCGGTGCATCCTGGGCAACCCGGCTCAAAAACTCCAGATCGAGCCAGTTGTCGGCAACGACGGTTGCCCCGACCTCGACGGCGTAGCGAACTTCGGCTTCTGACTTGTTGTTGCCGTGCAAGTAGAGTTGCGAGACCGGAACGCCGGCTTTGAGGGCGGTATACAGTTCACCGGCCGAGACGACATCCACACCCAGGCCCGACTGGTTGACGATCTTGCAGATGGCGAGTGTACTCCAGGCTTTAGAAGCGTAGAGCACCTGGCTCGCGGCCGGGTAGAAACGGGCAAAAGCTTCGACGTACTGCTCGCAACTCGCCCGCAGAGTCTGCTCATCGACGATGTAAAGCGGCGTACCGAACTGCTGGGCCAACTCCACCACATCACAGCCACCGATTACAAGGTGGCCACGGGCATTGACCTGGGTGCCCTGAGGCTGGAGGTTTTGATTGGGAGAGCGAGAAGTAACAAGCATGAATAAGACCGGGATTTTCGCGTTCCTACCAGTCTACCTGTGCTCTCTGCACAATCGCAGGAGCGGTTCTGCGCTCAGTTGCCTCCATCTCAGGTAACGAGGAAGATGTTCATCGAGTTCGGCTTAGCCGACGTAGTGGGTCTGTACGAAATGACTCTGGCGTCCGACCCAATCGGTGAGGGTGCGCACGCCGACGATTTCGAGGTTGCGCGGTACAGCAGTGGTGATGTGCTGCTGGACGAGGGCACCGAGCGTGTTGCTGATCTGCACGGCGGCAATTGCGGCAGCACCGATTCCGACTGCCTGCTGTAATGGCCGACGTGGCAAAGCTAGACTTACCCCCAGTCCGAAACCGGCGGTCAGGAGCATGCCCACCGAGAGATTGGTACCACACTGCGGGTGGATGGCCAGTTTGTCTTCGCCCTGGTTGATGCGGCCGAGGGCCAGATGGGCTGCCCGCAAGAGCGCACCGCTGTCGATCGGTCCATAGATGAAAAAGCCACGGTCGGTCGAGAGACCACCCAGCCGCAGTTTGGGGTTTTGCTCACTCAGCACCCAGAGCGTGGCATGCTCCAGCGCGTGGACCTGGCGAATTTTTTCCCAGAGGTCGCCCAGGGCACCGAGCGGCGAATCTTCGCGCTCGACGACGACCGGACGCGTCTCATTGGAACTGGAGTAAGTCATGGCTACCTGCCGCTTAAAAGAATTGGTGACTGTCGGGCTGAATGACGATCTCGTTGGGTATCCCCGGTGCCGGAACTGCGAGGGCAAAAGCGACCGCATCGGCCGCTACCTCGGGCTTGAGCATCTTGTCGCGCTGGACGCGCATACCGGCTGTATCCCAGAAGGGCGTGCTCACACCGCCCAAATAGAGCAGCGTGAATTTGATATTGGCGCGCTTGAGGTCGAGGGCCATCGACTTGGTGAGACCGACGACGCCGTACTTGGAGGCGCAATAGGCAGCAGCCATCGCCATCGGATACTGGCCTAATATGCCGGGAATATTAAAAATATGCCCACCTTCAGGTTGCTGGCTCATCACCGGCACGGCCCCCTGACAGCTCAAAAATGTGCCTTTCAAATTGACGGCCAGCTGGCTATCGAGATCTGCTTCGGTCAGGTTCTGAATCGGTTTGAGGATGCCGAGCCCGGCGGCGTTGAGCACGACGTCCACGCGCTCGAAGGCGGCCGTCGCTTTCTCGTAGAGAGCATCCACCTGCGTCTTGACGGTGACATCCGTGATCACAGTGAGAGCCTCAGGGCTACCCAGGCTTTCGCACTCGCGGGCAAGCTCAGCGAGGGCCGGTTCGTGTCGGGCTGCAAGTACCAGGCTGTGCCCGTCGCGGGCCAGACGGCGCGCCACCGCAGATCCGATTCCCCCACTTGCCCCGGTGATGAGCACCACCTTTGACTCTGAACGCATATTGCCCTCGATTGCCTGTCTACCCATCTTATTTCGCAAGCGAGTGCGCGGACCGCCTGAGCACTCTAGGGTTGAAGGGTGTGGGTACGGGAGTTGTAGAAAGTTCCCCAGGTGTTTGTCTGGCCGAGCACATGGACGCGCAGGTTGACGAGGGCCGCAGCGCGCAGCGAGCCGTCGCCCGAATCGGCCGTCGAGACGTAAGGCGATAGCCCTTTAGCGCTCACCAGTTTGCCGTCCAGAATGACGCTTGCCGCCTCGGGGGCGGAGCCGCCCGCCCGACTGAAACTGAGCAGGTCCGGGTTATCGGCGGAACGGGAAATCAGGCCGCCCGCCGACATCAAGATGCCGCTATAGCTCGGGTAGTCGTAGAGCGCCCGCCAGACCGTCTCCTGAATGGGACCGCGGTTATCGGCGTTCTGGCTGTCGTTGATGCCGATGGCATTCAAGATAAATGGCCTCTGGACAGCCGGGACGAGCGCGTAGCTCTGTGGGGCATAAGTCGTCTTCAGGGCGTAGAAGCGCTCAGACCGGGTGCTGTCGCCGCGAATTGAAAGGGCCGTGCGGTTGGCGGGGCTATCGCCTGCGTAGGTGACGGCCTCGGTCCCGGCGGGAGCGGAGACGATGGTCTTATCTTGAAGATTGAATCGCCAGCCCTCGGTGAGCATGTCTGCCCGCACATTGGTCATGTAAAGTGGTGCACCTGCCGGACGCTGGACGACCGTTTGCGGGGTCTGCTGCAAAAAGCTTACGGAGCCGACACCGATCACTTCGGCCTGGGAATTGCGCACAGCAAGCCCGGTCTGGTCCGATAGGCCGATACCGAGAATTCCCGGCTGGGCATTGTCGGCACTGGCCTTGGCCATCACGCCGAGTAGACGGGCCAGCCTGCCGCGATCGTTGAAGTGCGAGTCGATCACGGTGTTGGCGATGAAGCCAAGAAAATCCGTATGGATGCCGCTGCCGCCGTCGGTATCGTCAAGATAGCGGGTCTGGGCGTCGGTGAGCACATCGAGCGAGACCAGGTCCTGACTACCGGCCAGGGCGTACTGCGACTGGCTCATCGCCCCGGCACTGGTGCCGCCGACGCCGCCACTGAGGGTCTCCGCCACGTAGCGGATATTGTCTTCCAGGCGAGTACCGTTCCAGAGGTCGTAGTAGACTCCCTGGTCGCCGCCTTTGATAAAGACGGCATCGGCTCCGCGCACCCGGTCTACGATTGCCGAATTGTTGGCCGCGTTGCGAGTCGGCACGATCACGTTGAAGGCGTCGGTGGCACCCAGCCACTCGAAGTACTGGGGGATAAATTCGCTCTGGTTTGAACTGGCAATAATCGCCACGGTGATCTGGCCGTCGCCGTTGACGTCGCCCGCCTCGATCAGGCGTGCATAGAGCCGGTAAGACCAGCTACTGGTATCGCCGATATCGCCTTCAGAACCGCCGCCGGCAACCATGACCGTGCCGAGGGCATAAGCGGGCGACGCCGATAGCGCCACCGCGAGCATTGAAGATAACCATGTACGCATCGCGCAGTTTCCAGACGGACCGTTGTCGAGTATCGCACGTCTACGAAGCCCTTGCAGAGCCGATAAAAAAACCCCGCCGGGGGAGGCGGGGTTGGGGGATTCAGAAAGAGTTGCCTGATAAGACTATCTTCCGGCAGCCGGACGGCTTGAATGTGAACGGTTCGTCCGGGTTTCGCCCCGTTTTGATGAAGATGGGCCTAAAGTTTCGAGTCGTCGTCATCGTCTATATTAATCTGGCGCGGTGCGGACGAGCTTCCCGGCCTGGAGCCCTGATTTGGGTCTTCGTAGCGCTCGATCACCAGTTTTGCCCGGGTCGCCACGGCGGCGACAGCACCCACCCCGGCCAGAAGCGGCGCGAAGAAAAGGAGACCGGCTCCGGCAGCGACACCGAGATTGAGTGGGATCTCAAGCAGGGTCTTGCCCTCGACGTCCTGGATGAGGATGCGCCGGACATTGCCCTCGGTGATCGCTTCTTTGACTTTGTCTACGAGTTGAGAACCGAGGACGTAGGCTTCCTCTGTGAAGTTGCGATTGTTTGACATGGCTATCGCTGCTGGCGTCATCATCAGTCTAACTGCTTGCTACTTGAGAGCACTGGTCGGCTTGTCGATCAGTCCTGCCAGCACTGTGAGCGCCCCCTGGTATTGCGGGTCGGTCGCCGTTGCGATTTGCTCGGCTGTGAAGGTCTTGCGCAACTCTTCTGTAAAAGGAATGACCACGTTGGGCGTGATCCCTTTTTTGTGGATGTCGTTGCCGGAGGGGGTGAGGTAGTGCGCAATGGTGACGTTGACGCCCGAGCCGTCAGAAAGCGCGTTGACCTGCTGGATCACACCCTTGCCAAAGGTCTTGGTACCAATCAGGGTCGCCCGACCGTTGTCTTGCAGGGCACCAGCCAGGATTTCGCTGGCTGAGGCCGAGCCGCCATCCACTAAAGTAACGAGCGGCAGATCGGTCAGGGGCTGACGGTCGGCCACCAGCTTGTCCTGGACACCCTGGCGATCGACAGTCGAGACGATCGTGCCCCGGGTGAGCAGCAAGTTGGCGATGCGCGTCGCCGCATCGAGCAGGCCGCCCGGGTTGCCACGCAGGTCGAGTACCCAGCCCTGGACACCCTGGCGCTGCAGGCCGGCGATAGCGCGCTGCATCTCTCTGGGCGCTTTATCTGAAAATTCTTGCAGGCGGATGTAGCCTATCTTGCGACCGTCTTCGAGCTTGAGAGCCGAAGTGACGACCTGCAACTCGATGGGGGCGCGGGTGATCGTGTAGTTGAGCCGCTGACCTTCGCGTACCACCGAGAGGATGACTTTGGTACCGCGGTCGCCCCGGATCATGCGCGAGACCTCGCTGATGTCGAGCTTGGCGGTGGATTTGCCGTCCACTGCAACCAGTTCGTCTTTCGCCTTCACACCGGCTTTGGTGGCGGGGCTGTCTTCAATCGTTTTGACCACGAACGGCAACTTGGTCGCCGGTGAGACCCCGAGCTGGATGCCGACACCGACCAGTTCGCCGGAAGTCTGCACGCGCAGAGCCTGAAATTCGCGTGGGTCGAGGAAGCGGGTATAAGGATCGTTAAGCACTTTCAGCGACTTGCGGATCGCCTCGTAGGCATCTTCTTTGTTTTTGTAGTCGCGCCCGAGCAACTGAGTGCGGGTCGCGAGCCAGTTTTGCTTGTTAAAAGTGTTGTCCACAAACTCGCGATTGACGGTCTGCCAGACTTCATCGACGACGGCCTTCGGTGAATCGGCGAGCTTGACTTCGTATTCTGCCCGCAACTTCACTGCTGGTTGCGGTGCGGCGTTCGCTGCGATGCCGCCGGTCAGACTGAGAACTAAGGCTAAGAGCACACCTTTATGGAACAATCCTTGCATATTTTTCCCCGCCATTTTTTGCAGCGCTGATGGTTGCTCTTGCAGACGACCGGGAGGCGTTCCCGGTGCCCGCAAAGATTAGGGCCAGTCTAGCCGCTCATTTCCAGTTTTGCGCAGTCGTCTAAAGGCCGGAAACTTTCACGCTCGGCTGTGATACATTGAGTTCCAAAAAGCGGCAGGTCGGCTCTCGTGGATTGGAAACTGGTGGGTATCACCTTTGGAGCGATTTTTCTCGCCGAGTTGGGTGATAAGACCCAGCTTGCCACCTTCTTGATGACCGCCAAATCCGGTTCTCCCTGGTCTGTCTTTCTCGGTTCTTCCCTGGCCCTGGTACTGGCAAGCCTGCTGGGCGTCCTGGCGGGCGAGTGGTTGAGCAAACTGATTCCGCCTACGTATCTGCAACTCGGGGCTGCTTCCGGATTTATCATTATCGGTCTCATCATGTTCTGGCAGGTCCTGCGCGCCTGAAGAATGTGCGGTTTACCGGACAGATAGGCGAGAATAGACTGAATCTATCCGGCGGTACCTATGGCGTTGCACGCAGAACTCCACCGACACCTGGGCGGCTCGGTCGTACCACGCATCCTCTGGCGCTACCTGGTCCGTCAGGACCATCCCCTGGCTGCCGAGTACCCGGAATATCGAGACTTTGAAGCCTTTTTCACCCGCCCCCGCCGCAGCCTCGAAGAATATCTCGAACTGCACACTCTGGTCGAGCATGTCCAGACACCCGACGCGCTCCCTTACTTTGTCACCCGCTTGATTCGCGGGGCCTACGTCTTCGAGAACCTGGCCTATCTAGAGATCCGATACACGCCGTACCTGCGCACCGACCGCAGCTTGAGCGAGGATGACCGCATCGCCCAGATGGCCGATGTCGTCCGCATCATCGGCGCTGCCGCCCGTTCGAGCGACTACCCAATTGTCACCAGCCAGATTCTCTGCCTGCACACGCGCCTGAGCGACAAAATCAACCGCGCCATCGTCGATCTCGCGGCCAACAACCCCGATTTTGTCTGCGGCATCGACGTTGCGGGCGGCGATACCCATTACGCTTCGCGCCTCGGCAGTTTCGTCGAACTCTACAAATACGCCCTCGCCCTCGGCCTGAAGACGACTGCTCACCTTTACGAGACCAAAGATGGTCTCTACCCACAGCTTCTGCCCTACGTCTGCCGAATTGGCCACGGCATCCAGATCCCGCTTTTACACCCCGAACTGCTGCCCCAACTCGCAGCGCGCAAGCAGTGCCTGGAAGTCTGCCCGACCACCTACATCAAAACCGGCACCCTCAGCGACATCGCCCAACTGCGCCCGGTCTTCGAGCGCTGCTTCGAGGCGGGAGTCGATATTGCCATCTGCACCGACAACGCCGGATTGCACGATGTGCGCCTACCCTTCGAGTACGAAAACCTGCTCACCAACGACGTCATCGACTTCAAGCAGCTCAAAGCCTGCCAGGAAGCAAGCTTCCGCCACGCCTTCGCCTGGCCCCACAGCAAGCCCCCTCAGGCCATCTTGAGCACACAGACTGTGGGCTAAGAGGCCAATGCTTGACACTCTCCACAGCTGTGTACTGAAACTTGCCACTGAACACTTTTGTAGTTCTACGTGCTGAGAGAATAGCTGTCATGGCAGCAGGATGGATGTGCACCATTTTGGAGAGAGTGATAAAAATGTAGTGCTAGCGGCAAAGCCATGCACATCCGCGTCATCAACAAGCATTACGACAGTACCCCTGGTGAGTACATCGGCAGACCTTCTGTGTTGGGTAACCCATTCGTCATTGGACAGGATGGCGACCGTGTACAGGTAGTAAATAAATATAGACGTTGGCTCTGGCAGGGAATCAATCAGGGTGACTCGATCCTCAAAGAACTCCACCGCCTGAGGGAGCAGGCGTATCGCCATGAACTCGTTCTAGTCTGTTGGTGCAAACGGCCCAGAAAAGATGTTGCCTGCCACGGCGATGTCATCAAGCAGGCCATCGAATGGCTTGACTACAAGGAACGAGGAGAACCAGAGCTTGTCTCAATGACACCCGAGGCATTTCTGGTAGAAACTATTCCTGAAACCGTGGTTGAGACATCCCAACTATCCATTTTCAATCTCCCCCTGCCTACGCAGCAAGCGGTACCAGTCACCGAGATGCAAGCTATTGGAGGTGCTGAGGTTCCCGAGCTATTCCCCGAAATTCCTAAGCCTGTTTTAGAGTCTGCCGCGATTGAACTCCTGCCCTCTAATTTGGTGCACGAAGAAAATGGGAAAACTGAGAAGGCGGAGCAACTCTCGCTACCTGGAATAAAATAACATGCCAAAAGTATTTACTATTGGCTTTACGAAGCGCTCGGCAGAGAGCTTCTTCAGCACCATCTATAATGCTGGAATCAAGCGCCTCCTCGACGTCCGCCTCAACAACTCCTCGCAGTTGGCGGCCTTTGCCAAGAAGAATGACTTGTCATACTTTCTGGAGGTCATCTGTAAAGCTGAATACATACACGAACCCTTACTGGCTCCAAGCCAAGAGATGCTGGACGCCTACAAAAAAGACAAGGGAAGCTGGAAAGAATATGAGCGGCAATTTCTCAACCTGATGCGGCAACGCCGGGTAGAAGAGCATCTGGACCGCTCATTTTTTGGAGTGCCGACCGTTCTCCTTTGCAGCGAGGCAACAGCCGAACACTGTCACCGTCGGTTGGTACTTGAGTACCTTCAGGAGGAATGGGCAGACCTCACTGTGGAGCATCTTTAGAACTGGAGGGGTATTATTCACGTACCACTTCTGGGAATTTCTATGCCTGAGGTTGAAATTCTTTGTCTAGCCAACTCTCGAAAATTTGAAGCTCGCTGTATTGCCGGTCTACTCTATGGCGGTGGAGGATGGGTAAGACCAATCGGCACTGCTGAAAAAGGTGCCCTTACCTCGATGGAGTGTGCGTACTCAGACGGCAATGAACCAAGGGTGCTGGATAAAGTGCGCCTCGAGTTAACCAGACCATGTTCAGAAATCTACCAACCGGAAAATTGGCTTGCTGTACCCAGCACCTGGCGTTGTCTTGCCTCTGCTGAACCAGTTCGGTTGTCTCGGCTGCAACGGAGGTTGACCACCGGACCAGAACTATTAGGAAATTGTCTGGATCGCATTGAGGAGAGCCTCTTTTCCCAAACAAACCCGGCAACGGAGTCACTAACACTGGTAGCACCTGAGCAAGTCTCCTGGTACATTCGTAAGACTTCTCAAAATAAACACCAATTGCGCGGCAATTTTTTGCTCAAGGGTGTGCTGTACGACCTGGCCGTTACCGATCCCATCTGGGAAACACGGTGTGCAGAGACCATCCAAGACTTGAATACTCGCTACACTACTCAAGAACTCGGTTATCTATTGGAAAGCAACAAGAAACTATTGCTGACTATCAGTCTGGGAGCTTCCTTCAAAGGCCATTACTATAAGTTAATCGCTGCAGTCTTCTCCGTCTCAGTATAGTTGCCGAAGATTGCATCAAGGCGTCAGGATTGCTCGACTGGCGATAGGTCTCAGGGTGTGAACCCGAGGCTCTTCCGGAGCAGGTCCGAATCGAGTTCACGGCCAATCAAGACTAGATTGGTCTGCCGGGTCTCGCTAACCTGCCAGGGACGGTCGAAGTAGCGCTCGAAGCGGTTGCCGACTCCTTGAATGACCAGGCGCATCGGTTTTGCCTCGACGTGCACAAAGCCTTTCACCCGATAGATTTCATGAGTCTGCACGAGCTGTTGCAGAACGGCTATCAGAGCTTCGGGATCCTGCGGCACCTCGGTAATCAGGCTGACGGAGTTAATTTCTTCGTCGTGGTCGTGGTCTTCTTCAAAGTCGTGGTGACTGGGCCGGTTCGCGATCTGCTCTTCGACTGCCTGGGCAAGGCCAAGTACGACGCGCAGATCGACTGCACTTGACTGGGTCGAGAGCACTTTGACGCCATCACTCAATAATCCGCGCAGCCGCGCAAGCGCCGCTGAATGCTCTTCTGCGTCTATCTGGTCGGTCTTGTTGAGCAGTACCAGGTCGGCGCAGGCGAGCTGGTCCTCGAAGAGTTCTTCGAGTTCTTCAGCGGTGGTACCGTGGTCCGCTTCCGGGAGCGGGTGAGCAAATTGCCCGCCCCCAGCGACAGCCGCCCCGTCTACAACAGTGATGACGCCGTCTACGGTGGCGGCGTTGCGGATTTCAGGCCAGCGGAAAGCCTGGACGAGCGGTTTCGGTAGAGCCAGCCCCGAGGTCTCAACGAGGATATGATCGATGCGGTCGCGGCGCTTGAGTAGAGCCTGCATGGTCGGCAAGAATTCTTCTTGCACCGTGCAGCAGACGCAGCCGTTGGTCAGTTCGACGATGTCGTCCTCCGGGCACCCGCCGCAGGCTTTGAGCAGGTCACCATCGATACCCAGTTCGCCAAACTCGTTGACGAGCACGGCAATGCGCAGCCCCTGGTTGTGGGTGAGCAGGTGACGGATGAGCGTCGTCTTTCCGCTTCCTAAGAAACCGGTAATCACCGTGACGGGCACTTTTTGCATCGGAACCGAGAGCGCGACCGGGCGATCTTAGCGCGAATCGCGGGCCTACTCGAAAATGACCAGCCCGGCGGCCGGTACTTCTATTTGCACGACTGTCCGACCGGCTTGCAACTCGACGGTCACCTGCTCGCCGATTTGTTCTGTTCGCGTCGAGTAGAGGCAGCGCAGCTTCTCGCCTACTTTGTGCAGCCCGGCGTCGATGGTGACGTAGGCTTTGCGCGACCCATCGTAGTCGGTGTTGATGGCGAGCAGAATCTCGCTGAAACTGAGAATCCGCGACCAGGGAACGACCGAACGCATCTGACCGCCAACGGTCTGGGGGAGGCCGAAGTTTTCACCGTTGCCCGAGATTTCGCGCAGGTACTGACGACCACGGCGCAACGCCTTCTTCGAGCGCCGAATTTTGAGGATGGCGGCCATTTTCTGGTAAATCGGGTTGTCTTCGTTAAAAAAGTGCCGGTCTTTGCTGCGGAAGGCTCCAAAAGCCCCGCCGAACATGGCCTCGCGCAAGTAGCGGTCAGCGCCGTCGCCGTTGCCAGCCCCGTCGAAGCCCTGTTCGGTGCCGTAGTAGATGCAGGAGATGCCGAGGGTGAGGGCGTTAAGGGCAAGCGCGTTGAAGACCGCTTTTTCGTGGTCGGAGCGCAAGGCGTCTGCAGCGCAGAAGCGGCCTTTGTTCTGGCCTTTGCGCACCTGGTCGTGGTCGTCGAACATCGTCACCACTTTGTCGCGAAACCAGATGTGTGAGTCTCTACTGACCAGTTCTGAGTTGCGAAAAAGCTGGAAATAATCGGCCGGATTGCTCGCGCCCTTGACCATGTATTCGAGCTTCTGGGGGATGTCGTCCACACCGAGAGCGGCGTTCAGGCCGGTCAATTCGAGGGTCCTGAAGGCGTTCTTGCGCCCACCGGTAATCTCGCCCACCAGAAAGAAATTGTCTTTGTTGATGCTCTGGGCGTACTCGTGGATGACCGAGGCAAAATAGCGCGTCGCTCCGTCGTCCATGTGCTTGACGGTGTCGATCCGGAAGCCATCGAGGTCAGTAATGGTAATCCAGTACTGGTAGACCTGGCAGAGATACTGCAGGGCTTTTGAGGACCGGTAGTCGTCGGGGCTACCCTCACCGTGCCGGACATCTTTGAGGTCGAAGAAATCGCCTTCGCGGTACTCCGGGTCATGGTCCCAACTGTCGATTCGGCCCTTCTGGGTGTAGCACTCCGGGTCCTGAAATTCGACCGGCCAGACAGCCGCATTTGGGTCGGGCCAGGTGGTGGGTTTTGCGGGGTCGCTCTTGATAAAAGGCAGTGTCGGGTTACCGGCGGCATCGTTGAAACCAGCAACTTTGTAGGGGCGATTGTCCCAGCGGGTGTCGCAAATCTTTTTGCCGTTCTCGACTTTGCAGTCGTAGCGGTCGGCGTCGTAGCTGAAGATGTTGCCGGTGTGGTTGAGGATGATGTCGAGGATGACGTAGATGCCGTTCTGGTGGGCAATTTTGACGAGTTCTTTGAGGTCTTCGCGGGTACCGAAGTGTGGGTCGATATCGAGAAAATCCTGGATGCCGTAGCCGTGGTAGGTCTGCTGGAAACTCACCTGCTTGAAGATTGGGCTCACCCAGATGGTCGTTACCCCAAGCCGCTTCAAGTAGCCGATTTTGCTGGTCAGCCCCTTGAGGTTGCCGCCCACGAATTTTCCACCCGCGTCTCTCCAGGCGGCTGCCTCCGTGAGCGCGTTGCCATTGTCGGCGGGCTGATAGAGCGGGGTGCTGCCGGTCGTCACCGGGTTTCCGGCTACGTCGCTGTAGCCCTTCTCCTGGTTGTCGGAAAAGCGGTCGAGCATCAAGAAGTAGAATACCTGGTCTTCCCAGGCACCCGGCGAAGGAAAAAAGCCATCAACTCCCGAGGGAGGAAAGAGGGATTCAAGACTTACATCCGCCAGTCGTTTTTCCGCCACGTTGCCTCCTGAACGCCTGCTCAAACAGCAAGCGCAAATAAAGTGAAAAGTTAGATAGTTTTCATAACTTTCTACCAGATAGGTAGATCTCGGCCTGGTTATGCAAGCTGAGACTACACCGCTCAAGTCCGCCACAGTTGAGAGTCAGTTGCTTGCAACCAGCACACCGACTGCTCCGCCGACAAGTGGGTAGTGTCTGACCTGCACAAACCCTGCCTCGTGGGCCAGTTGAACTTGCTCGCTTCCACTCGGGAAGCGTTCGAGGCTGGGGGCGAGGTAGGCGTACTCGGCTTCGAGTCCCAGCGTGCGGCCCAGTCCGGCGACGCGCTCTTTGAGATACCACTCTTGAAATGACCGCCAACCGGTATCCTCGGGCCGGTGCAGGTCGAGGATGACCGCCCGACCACCGGGCTTGAGGACACGGCGCACTTCAGCCAGGCAACGGGCAATATCGACGACGTTGCGCAGCCCGAAGCCCTGGAGGACAGCATCGAAGTGGCCTTCCGCAAAGGGCAGGTCGAGGGCGTCCGCTTCGACCCAATGGATTTGAGAGTGCCGGTCGCGGCGGCGAGCCTGGGCAAGCTGGGCTTTTGAAAAGTCGGCTCCGTGAACTTTACCAGTGCTCCCGACCCGGCGGGCCAGCAAGAAGGCAAGGTCTCCCGTCCCACAACAAAGGTCGAGTACCGTGTCGCCTGCACGGCAACCGCTCCAGCCCACGGCCATCTTCTTCCAGACCCGGTGCAGCCCAAAGCTCATCTCGTCATTGAGCCGGTCATAGACCGGGGCAATGGCGTCAAAGATCTGGCGAATATCCTCGCGGTCGGGCATCGGCACTTATCGATAGCAGTTGTCTCCAGCCAGATTGTAAGAGACAGCTTCCAGATCTATTTACGGCGAAGCGTCGTTCGCCCGCTCCAGGTCCGCCGGGGTGTTGCAGTTCAAAAGCATCGAGGGCGGAGCGGGTAGTTCGCTCACGGCAATACCGGCAAGCCAGCCCTGAAAAGAGCGGCCACCCGCTGCATAAAACTGGCGTGCGGAGTCGAGGCTCGCGGTGCGGTAGAAACCCGCAAGGGGTTCCCATGGCCGTGATTGCTGGTCTGAGCGCGGCAGGACTGCAAGCACCGAGGTTGAAATTTGTGGGAGTGAATGAAGGGCAGCCTGAAGCACACCAGTATCGAGTCGAGGCAGGTCACAGGCCAGCACCAGCACCCACTCAGTTTCGACTGGCTCCAGGCCCAGGATAAAACCGGAGAGCGGGCCGGGGGGCGTCTCACAGGCAGGCTCCTCGACCCAGCGGCACTCTGGCTCGAAAAGCAGCGGCCGGTAGCGGTCGGGCCAGGGTGTTACGACAAAAATGGTGCCCTCGGGACCGAGTACCTGACGGGAGGCAGCGTAGACGCGGCGCAGCATCGGTATGCCGTCTACCGGGAGCAGGGCCTTGTCTTCACCCATTCGCCGGGAGCGGCCCCCAGCCAGAATCAGGGCGCTAGAAGCTTTCGAGTCCGGCAACTTGCAACTCTCGGGCTGTACCGGAACGCTCGACCGCGCCGAAGTGTTCGATGAGCAGGGTCCTTAGCACGGCGGGCAGTTCCGAGCAGGGGATGCCGGTCTGGACGACCTCAGCGAGCTTCGCATCTTTACCGACCTTGCCGCCCATCATGATATCGACGGCATCGACGCTCTGACCGCCGACTTTCGTCTTGGTGCCGACGAGGCCGATATCGCCCAGTTGCGGCTGGCCACAGGAATTGGGGCAACCCGACCAGTGGATGCGTACAGGCTGGGGCAACTCCAGTTCTTCCGCGAGGTCACTGGCAATTTTGAGGGCACGTTCTTTGGTTTCGATGATGGCCAGGTTACAGAACTGCGCACCGGTGCAGGAGACCAATCCGCGCAGCAACGGGTCCGGCTTGGGGGAGAATTTTTGGAGCAGCGGCTCTGTGAGCAGTGCCGATAGAGAGTCTGTATGCACGTGGGGGATGAGCAGGCTCTGCTCGACGGTCAGGCGCACTTCGCCAGCACCATAGGTCTCGGCCAGGCGAGCCAGTTCCAGTACGTCGGGCGCGTAGATGCGGCCAATCGGTACGTGCAGCCCGACGAAGTAAAAATCCGGCTGCTTCTGGCGGTAGACGCCGACATGGTCGCGCTTGTCGTAGTCAATGAATTCTTCGCTAGCGGCGAGAGTCAGGGGTTCGCCCAGGGTCTCTTGGACCGTGGAGCGAAACCGGGCCAGTCCCCAATCGTCGATGAGGTGCATCATGCGCGCCTTCTGACGTGCTTCTCGGGAGCCATAGTCGCGGTAAACCTCCAGGATGGCGACGCACAGCGGGGCAACCTGCTCGGGCAATACAAAGCAATCAAGGGGTACAGCCGGGGTGGCGCGCTGGGAATTGAGCACGCCTCCCACTAGCACGTTGAATCCGATCTGCCCGTCGCGGCGAGCCGGGATGAAGCCGATGTCGTTGATTTCGGCGTGGGCAGAATTTTCGCGGTCGCCCGTTATCGAGATGTTGAACTTGCGAGGCAGGTTGCTCAGCTCGAAATTGCCTTCACCGTTATTGGTAATCCGGTCTTGAATTTCCTGCACAATCGGGCGCACGTCTATGAGTTCATCCGGGTCGAGACCGGCCACCGGCGAGCCGACAATGTTGCGCACATTGTCCATCCCCGACTGCACCGTGGTCAGGCCGACTGCCGCCAGTTGCGCCTGCACTTCGACGATGTCTTCGAGGCGAAGCCCGCGCATCTCGATATTCTGGCGGGTCGTAATATCAAATTGCTTGACGTCTGAGTACTCGGCGAGCAGCGTGCCGACCACTTTTAACTGTGCACTCGTGATGATGCCGCTCGGTACCCGCAGGCGTACCATCCAGCGGCCCGGTGTCTTCTTGCGGAAAAACCAGCCGATCCACTTGAGCCGCTCCAGGTCGCCCTTGGAAACAGCCTCCCAACCCAGCCCAGCCAGTTCTGCAATTTCGGCCTTGATAGCCAGGCCGGGCTTTTCATCTTTAATTTTTTCGATTGGGTTCGCCATGAGTACTCAGGAGACATAGTGCAGTTACCTACAGAGAACCCTGCCGCCCCCGCGATATGTGTAGCAATCAGCACACATCTCTCGCACTCAGGCCATTCACTTATCAGTTCGATAACAAAAGCGCATCACACACAGTTCCGCTCCGTTGACAGCACGACTTGCCGCCAAACTTCATCTTTCGTCATTCTAGATACATTCATTGTGACCGCGGACGGCTATGGTTGTTCCTCCTTCGTGCAGGAGGTACGCAGTGGACGCACGGCAGCTACAGTACTTTTTAATGCTCAACCAGCACGGTAATTTCCGACTGGCTGCAGAGCATTGCCAGGTGTCCCAGCCGAACTTGAGCAAGCAGATTATGTCGCTTGAGGCCGAACTGGGTGGGCCTCTTTTTAACCGCAGCGGCAGGCGGGCAACGTTGACACCGCTGGGCGAATGCTTTTTACCTTATGCAAGGCGAGCGAGCAAAGAACTCGACCAGGCCCGGCTTGCCATCGACGAACTGCTGAAGCCGGACCGGGGTGAAATCTGCATTGCCGGGCTGCACTCGGTCAACGCCTACTTATTGCCGGGGCTACTGGCCACTTTTCGACAGAAGTTTCCGCAGACCCAGTTGCGTTTGACCTCTCTGGGTTCAGAACGGATCACGAAAGTACTGATCGACGGGCTGGTGGACGTGGCCATCGTGATGGGGCCGATGACTGCCCATGAGCTGATCAGCAACCGGCTCTATGAGGAAGAACTGGTGGCCCTGGTGCACGCTACTCATCCGCTGGCTGGACGGGTGAACGTGCCCCTCGGAGAACTGGCCCGCTACCCGCAGGTCGTCTTCCGCGACGGCTACGCGATGCGCACGGCCCTGGTGCAGCATTTCCGCCAAATCGGCGCGCCGCTTGAGATTGCGGTCGAACTGAATACCCTCGATGCCTTTCGGGAGATGGTGCGCCAGGGAGTGGGCGTCGGCATCTTGCCGGTGGCGGCCGTGCAGGCCATTTCTGCCGATTTGAGCGTGGTGCGCATCGTCGAGCCGCAACTCACCCGGCTCGTAGAACTGGTCTGCCGCAAGGACAACTACCAGGTGCCGGTGGTCGCGGCCTTCACCAACCTCATCAACGACTTTCTGCCCGCCGCCCATGCCCGCTGGATCAAGCCTGCGCCGATTGTCGTAAGCCGCGAACCTTCGTTGCTCACCAGCAATTAGAGGTAGCGATGAGCAAGGTTTTCCGCGAATTCGTCATGAAAATCGGCTCCGGTCGCCTCACCGGCCGCGACCTCAGCCGCGAGGAAGCCTGCCGGGCGACCGTGATGCTCCTCAACCAGGAAGGCACCCCGGCCCAGATGGGCGCTTTTTTGATTGCCCACCGCATCAAGCGCCCCACCCCAGAAGAACTCGCCGGCATCCTCGACGCCTTCGACCAGCTCGCCCGACCGTTTACAATCTCGGCCGGTGCGCGGGCACCCCTGGTGCTCAGTAGCCCCTACGACGGCCAGGACCGGCTCGGCAACGTCACCCCGATTACCGCACTGGTCTGTTCGAGTCTCGGCCAGGGCATCGTCCTGCACGGCAGCACCGACATGCCGCCCAAGCACGGCCTCACCAGCTTCGACATCCTCGCGAGCCTGGGCATCGACCTTTTTCGAGACCGCGAGACCCTGACAGAGCAGTACCGTGAGACGGCCCTCGGTTGGGTTTACCTGCCCGCCCACTTTCCAGAGGCTTACGCGCTGCAGACTCTGCGCGACGAACTGGGTAAGCGCCCGCCCCTCGCCACCGCCGAACTGTTCTGGAACCCGGTGGGTGTCGGCCTGCCACTCATCGGCTACACCCACCGCGAGACCATCACCCTGGCCGTCGCCACCGCTACCGAGCGCGGTGTCCAGGAACTGGCGATGGTGCGCGGCGTCCAGGGTTCGATCAATTGCACCGCTTTTCATCCGAACCTCGGGGTGCGCTGGCAGCAGGGCATGAGCACTCCTGAAACTTTTCGGCTGGTAGCGGCGGACTATGCGCTCGGGGACGACGACTTTGCAATGCTGGGAGATGGGCAGGACCTGGAGCGGCTCCGGTCGCTGAGTATTGCAACCCTGGAAGGTCAGGAGACGCCATTGCGCCGGGCTGCAATTTTCAGCAGCGCTTTCGCTCTCGCCCAGGCGGGCTTCTCCAGTTCGTTAGAAGAAGCAATCGTCCTGACTACCAGAGCGCTCGACACTGGTCTGGCCAGGCAGCAACTCGAAAAGCTGCGGTCGGCAGACAGCCTGGTGCTGCATGCCTGACCGGGGCGACTACGGGTTCAACAGTTTCCTGCACAGGTCACTAACGAAACTGTGAGCCGAACTGCCTGCTGTGACCTACTTCAGGAGCAACTGACCGGCGCTGTGCAGGACAAGCTTGAGAGTGTTCATCGCTAATCTACCCGAAGGTAGAGAGTCAGTGGCAGTTCCTTTCTTACAGTTAGGTGGTGCGTTAATCCTCACCACTTCGAACATGAAGTGCAACAGCTTCTATAAGCTGTTGCATACCACCATTACTTTGTAAAGCCTTAATACTCGCAGGAGCAAAGGCTCAATGTGCACGCCAATCGGTTGCTACGTTGATCTTTCTCGAAGCGAAAATTTTGGATAGGGAAGAAAGGTCAGTTGCAGCGAGTAGCAGACTTTGCATGGTCGCCCATCAAAAGTGCCTGGCTATCGACACTACGCGCAACATTCTTGAATCGGTCAGAACCTTTCACAATTCAAACTTACCGAGTTGCCTACTTTTTCAGGTAACTCGATCTTGGTGAAATTGAAGCCACGTACCTGATCCAACCAGATAGTCCGAAAATGTACCTCAGGAGAGACACTTGTGAGTGAACAAAATCCGGTCAACGAGCAGAGCAAAGACCAGAGCCTCGATGCTTACCGCAAGGGGGCAGGCGAAAATTTGACGACTGACGACGGGCGTAAAATCAATAGCACCGATGATTCGCTCAAAGCGGGCTCACGGGGTCCCACACTGCTTGAAGACTTCCATTTTCAAGAAAAGAATGCAAGTTTTAACCGGGAGCGAATCCCGGAGCGCGTTGTCCATGCTCGCGGCTCGGGTGCTCACGGCTATTTTCAGCCTTACGAATCGATGGCCGAATTTACCAAGGCCAAATTTCTACAAGATCCCTCGGTCAAGACTCCCGTTTTTGTGCGGTTTTCGACCGTGGGCGGTTCGCGTGGTTCAGCCGACAGTGTTCGCGATGTGCGCGGCTTCTCGGTGAAGTTTTACACCGAGGAGGGCAACTACGATATCGTCGGCAACAACATTCCTGTTTTCTTTATTCAGGACTCCATCAAGTTCCCGGATCTGATTCACGCGGTCAAACCCGAGCCCAACAACGAGATGCCCCAGGCTTCGACCGCGCATCCAAATTTCTGGGACTTTATTTCGCTGGTACCAGAGTCGATGCACATGGTCATGTGGCTGCTGTCGGACCGCACGGTTCCCAGGAGTTTTCGCACGATGCAGGGCTTCGGCATCCACACGTTTCGCTGGGTGAATGCGGAAGGTAAGTCTCGCTTTGTCAAATATCATTGGAAACCGGTCGCCGGGGTGCACTCCAACGTGTTTGACGAAGCCCAGAAGCTCGCCGGTAAAGACCCCGACTTTCATCGCCGCGACCTGTGGGATTCGATTGAGAAAGGCAACTTCCCGGAATATGAGCTGGGCGTACAGATCATCGAAGAAGAGGATGAGCACAAATTCGATTTCGACATTCTCGACTCGACCAAGCTGATTCCAGAAGAACTGGTGCCGGTGCAACCGGTCGGCAAGATGATTCTCAACCGCAACCCCGATAATTTCTTCGCGGAAACAGAGCAGGTTGCCTTTAGGCCGTCGAATGTGGTTTCAGGCGTTGACTTCAGTGACGATCCGCTTTTGCAGGGCCGTCTATTCGCCTACCACGATACCCAGGTGTATCGGATGGGTAGTCCGAACTTCGTACATTTGCCGATCAACCGTCCGGTCTGTCCGTTCGCCAACAACAATCAAGACGGGCGGATGCAGATGGAAGTGAAGACCGGCAGCGTCAACTACTCGCCCAATTCTCTAGGTGATAACAAGCCGGCTCCGGTTCCTGAAGCGGAAGGCGGGTTCGTCCACTATCCGGAGCGAGTAGAAGGGCACAAAGTCCGCGAGCGCAGCCCCAGTTTTGCAGACCACTTCAGCTAGGCGACGCTCTTCTGGAATAGTCTCTCGACGGCCGAAAAAGATCACCTCGTCGAAGCGGCTCATTTCGAAATAGCTAAAGCGCAGGACAAGGCTGTGCAGCAGCGCATGGTCGATCGCTTCAACAAAGTCGATCACGAGCTGGCAAAACGAGTGGCCCAGGGTCTCGGAATGGCCGCTCCTGCGCAACCTGAAACGCCCAATCACGGTCAAAAGTCACCGGCTCTCAGCCAGGAGTACACGACCAAAACGGCGAAAGGCCGCAAAGTAGCGATTCTGGCAGCAGAAGGGGTAGACGGTGCTCAGTTTATGGCGCTCAAGCAAGCCCTGAGTGCAATGGATGTCGAGGCAGAAGTCGTCTCCCAATTCGGCGGAACCATCAAGAGTAAAGAGGGCCAGGAAATTGAGGTACACAAGACCTTCCTGACCGGTGCTTCGGTCATGTTCGATGCGCTCTACGTACCGGGCGGTACGCAAAGCATCGAGGCGTTGAAGACGAATGGCGAAGCGCTGAACTTCATCAACGAAGCCTTCAAGCACTACAAACCGATTGCTGCTTCCGGTGAGGGAGTCGATTTGCTGGTGGAGTCAGGTCTTAGAGGAATCGACCTGGGTCGGGCAAATGGCCAAATGAGTGCCGAACTGGGTGTTGTAACCAGTCGAAATGGCTCTGAAATGGAGGCTTTCTCTGAAGCCTTTATCGAGGCCATCAAAGAGCACCGTTTCTGGGCACGCTCCAAAAAAGAGCAGGTGCCGGCTGCTAAATAGCGAGCCAATCGAAAGCGGCCTACCGTACTTCGATAGTCACGTATAAGTTCTATGCCATTGCGGGGAGCCTTCAGAACAGTCACTCGACTGAGATAGGGCTTCCCGCAATGGTGTTGCCGCTCCTTCTACTTGGGAGGCACCGCCGCGAACGTGGCTCCGAGGATGCCCTGCTCACCATAGTTATAATATTTGTTATAACAAGCGGCGAGGGGCAAAATTGCTGAAGCTCAAGTTGACCACGGTCGGCAATTCACTAGGAGTGGTGTTGCCGAAAGAGGTATTAGCCAAGTTGAAGGCCCAAAAAGGGGACACGTTGTTCTTAACCGAGACCCCAGACGGCTATGAGATCTCAGCCTACGATCCAGAGTTTGAAAAGCAGATGGAGGCGGCAAGACAAGTGATGCGCCGTTACCGCAACACACTCCGGCAACTGGCCGAGTGAACTGGCGGTGGTTGCGCCAGTGCCAAAGCTCGCGGAGAATCGCGGAGGCCCGCCCGCGCAGTTCGGCGTGACCGGTGATCTTCCAGACCTGCTCGGGGTCGCGTTCCTTGGTGATGGTGGAAGCGACGATGGCTTTTTCGCAGCACTGCCGGAACCATTCGGTGCGCCCGAGGCGGGCGAGCTCGGCTTCGAGGATGGCGACGATTTCCAAAAGGTAGTGCGTGTCCTTGACCGCGTAATCCAGCATTTGGGGAGGGAGCGGGCGCCGCGCCCAATTCGCTTTCTGCGAGGCTTTCGTCAGCTCCACTCCGAAGTATTTCTTGATGAGCGCGGCGAGGCTGAATTCCGGGATGCCGCACAGGCGCGCCGCGATCATCGTATCGAAAACCCGCTGCGGGCCGGCGTAGCCGACGCGCCGTAGCAGGCGCAGGTCATAGTCGGCGCCGTGGATGATGAGTTCCTTGCCCGCGAAGGCGGCGAAGAGAGGATCTAGCGAAAAGCCGGCGAGCGGGTCGATGAGCAGGTCGTGGCCGGGGACGCTGATCTGGA
>JANNPH010000104.1:0-36956 GCA_031399965.1 Gloeobacteraceae cyanobacterium SOY_34_metabat_159
GATAGTGCAGTTGTCGGCAGGGAGCGTGAGGTCGCTGACGGGCTATCCATTCTTGATGGACACGATAGCCCGCTCATTGTTATGACGAAACGGTATGAATCCATAGGAAACTGTGTTCCTTTCGCTGTATTACATAGTTGACAACTCAGAACCAGATTTTCCCATGCGAATGTTTTATCAATGTATATTGCTTTTGGATAGAAGTGCTCAATATCTCCCCACGATATCTGCAGGATTGGTGACTCACAGTAAGCACACTTACCCTTGAACATACTCTTTAAGGTTCGCTTTACTTCTTCATGGCGATATTTTCCCCTGGCCTTTTCAAGCCTAGTCAGCTTCGCAGCAACCTGACTTTTCGTAGACGACGTATCTAATTGCAACTCTTCAAACTCAGCAATTTCTCGATGCAAATCTTGTAACCATCTTTCGGAGTTGCGGAGGAGCGTTAGTGGGCATGAAGCTCTTTCAACCCTAATCAAGGTAATACCTTTTTAAGAAAGGGTAAATTCTCGTTCAGAAAATCATCCATCCTAGCTTCTAAGCTGTCTGGCTCGGGATGAGTGCCAAAGGGTTTTGCCTCTTTCATAAAAACGCTCAATTGCTCGTAATCAGATTCCTCTTGCTTGTCAAGTCTTCCCCTTATTTTTCCTAGTTGAAAATAGCGATCTATTTTTTCCTGAGTTTCTGGAGAATGAGTAGATTCAAGACCAAATGCAGGACTCATAAGGACTTGATCAGCATCTAGAGCATAAATATTCTCTACTTTTTTCACTTGAACAAGTCCATCTTTCATCTCTAACTTCAAAACCAACGAATCCACACCGCCACCAGCAGCGACTAAAGGGCTATGAGTTGCTATGAAAAATTGAAGCTTTGGAAAAACACTCTTGAGCCATCCGGCTATTTCTCTTTGCCACGAAGGGTGTAAATGAATGTCTAATTCATCAATTAGAACTACTCCAGAAGCTTGAAGCGTTGGATCTTCTATTTCAGGAAATGCTTGCAGTAGACGCCAGATCAGATCACCGGCTAAAGCAATCACACTGCGAAAACCATCAGAGAGGCTAATCGATGAAACTTGGTAGCCATTAACATCAAATATAATGTGTCCTTCAGAGCTTACGCCTAGAATTTTTACATCTCCAGGCAAAACCTTGGTTATAGTTTTTCTGCCGATCTCAAACATTCTCTCTGCGTCCTTGTCCCTGTCCTTAGCAATGCGGTAGTCCAAATGCACCATCCACTGCTCGAAAGAACTAAGAGGCTCAGATTCGTTAAACTGCGTGGCAAAATTGCTGTATCTTTTTGGGGCGGCAAGGCTGGGAATGATTACTCGACTGTCTCTGGTAAGGCGACGAAAGGCACCGTAGCCTACAGCAAACCAGCCTTGACTACGTGAGGCAAATGCATTTGTGCGTAGCCAACCGAGTTCTTTAGAATTATTTTCTACAAGTACAGGCTCAGTGTAGACTGTGACTCCTTCTGTCTTGCCAAGCCTAATCTTGATTGGCTGATCTCCTGTCACAAAGTATGAATACGAAAAAGTTTTTCTTATTTTTTCCGCTCCAAAACTTCCGCCATCTAGATCATCCTTGTGTAGAGTTGCGCTTAACCTCCCTGCTTTGCTCGAATCGCGCACCCATCCGGGTGCACTTGGTAGCAGTTCTTTTGCTGCTTCTGGTCCAGACAACAATAGTGCTAACGCTTGTAGAAACGTACTTTTACCTACTCCGTTCTCTCCAAGAAGAGTTATCCATTGGTAAGGAGCTGCTTTGGAACCTTGGATTGGCTTGCCTGTCCGGGTCGAATCTTTCGTAAAAATGAGTTCTTCATTTTCAAAGCATCTGATATTTTCAATGACAACTTTCTCGACCCACATAGGAGCTACCCAGCTTGAGGCTATTTGTGAAATTTTACCAGTTATATATCGAGAACTACTCGGGTCAAAGTCACACATGAAAATAGCAAAAAAGATGCGCTGAAGGCGAAACCTTAGCGCATCTTTTTACAGTTGGTTGCGGGGACTGGATTTGAACCAGTGACCTTCGGGTTATGAGCCCTACGAGCTACCAGACTGCTCTACCCCGCGTCGAACTCGTTCATGCTAACAGACTCCTCGGGCGATCCGCCACCCCGCTCGATACCGAGTGATAACTGATAGATCAGTTTTCGCGATACGCCGGTCCGCTGGGCCAGTTGGCGGGTCGCCTCTGAGCGGGAAAAGCCACTGCCGACAAGCTCGACGAGGGCAGCCTGGAGCTGCTCCTCGCTCCAGGTTTCAACCACAAGCACCGCACCCTGAAGCACCAGGGTAAATTCGCCTCTCGGTGCAGTGCTGGAAAAATAATCGAAGGCCGATTGTAAGCCGCCTCGCCAGACTTGCTCGTGTAGCTTGGTTAGTTCGCGGCAAATCGTGATGCGGCGTTCGGGTTCGCCCAGGGCAATCAGGTCGGTGAGGGTTTTGAGCAGCCGGTGGGGAGCTTCGTAGAGGACGATGGTGCGCACTTCGCCTTTGATGGCGGCGAGCCTGCTGGTACGGGTGCGGTCGGTCGGTAAGAACCCCTCAAATACGAAGCGGCTTTCCTCTTCACCGGCCAGGACAAGAGCCATCGTGACCGCACTTGCCCCCGGAATCACAACTACCGGCACTTTTGCTGTATGGCAGGCAGCCACCAGTTCAAGGCCCGGATCAGAAATGCCGGGCATGCCGGCGTCCGTGACGAGTGCAATGTTTTCACCGGTCTCCAGAGCAGCGATCAGTTCGGGCACGCGCTCGTGGGCGTTGTGGGCGTGAAAGCTGACGAGAGGTCTGCGGATTTCGTAGTGGGTGAGGAGCTTGCGCGAGTGGCGGGTGTCTTCGCAGGCGATGCGGTCTGCTTCTTTCAGGGTTCGCAGGGCGCGTAGGGAGATGTCTTCGAGGTTGCCTATCGGAGTTGCGACCAGGAAAAGGGTGCCGGCCAAGACCTATCTCACTTCTTCCTCGACCGAACTGAGGCCGCTGTTGCTGCCTACAGTGCCGGTGCCGTTCAGGGGAATCGGCCGGTAAGCGTAACCGGTGGCCTGGCGCGGTGCTTTCTGGATGTCTTCTTTGATCTGTTCGAGGTCGATGTAGCGGTCGGCGACGTTGATGAGGGAGTCGCTCGTCATCGAGCGCAAGCTGACGACCTCGACGCGTACACCTTTGTAGGAGACGGAATTGACCGCGTAGGCGAGGTCGCCATCGCCCGAAACGAGGACTGCCGTGTCGTAGGAGCCAATGAGCGAAAGCATGTCCACGGCAATCTCAACGTCGAGGTTCGCTTTTTTGGAGCCGTCCGGTAGCTGTACCAGGTCCTTTGTAATCACGCGATAGCCGTTGCGCCGCATCCACAACAAAAAACCCTGCTGCTTTTCGTTGGCCCGGTCGACGCCTGTGTAGAAAAAAGAGCGCAACAGGCGAGAAGAGCCGGTTAAACGGTTGAGCAGTTTGGTGTAGTCGATTTCGACGCCCAACTGCAGCGCTGCGTAAAAGAGATTGGAGCCGTCGATGAAAATGGCGACCCGACCGCGGTTTATTTGCTCGCGGGTGTAGAGTGCTTCGGTATCGAGTTGCGTCATAGGTGATTTCTATCCTTGTCAGCGGTGAAGTAAACCCTATTCCAGGCGTTGAAAAAGGGGCAGTCCAGGGTTAACAGGTTGCCCGTCCGGCAACCCGCCCCAACTGGTGGCCTCCCAACGGAGGTTCTCCCAGGCCTGGCCGGGGAATCCGAGTTGTTGGTAGACCTCGGCAGCAAGGGTCGGGATGAGTGGTGAGAGCAGCACTGCCGCAATGCGCACCGATTCGAGGACCGAGTAGAGCACCACCTCGACTTGCTCCTGTTCGCCCTTTTTGTGGAGGCTCCAGGGGGCCTGGGTATCGATGTATTTGTTGCCCAGACGAACCAGTCCCATCACCGACTCAGCGGCGCTATGAAACCGCAAGGCTTCCCAATCGCGTGCGCAGATTTCCGGGAGCGTGTCGGCATACTGGCGCAACTGGTCATCCGCTCCGATCGTTACAGCCGGGATGATACCGCCGCAGTACTTTTTGACCATGTTCAGGGTGCGGTTGAGCAGGTTGCCGAGGTCGTTGGCGAGGTCGGCGTTGAGGATGTCTTTAAGCCGCGATTCGCGAAAGTCACTGTCGGAGCCGAATTCGATTTCTTTTAAGAAGAAATAGCGAATTGCGTCAGTCCCGTACTGAGCAGCGAGCGGGGCAGGCTCGATGATATTGCCGGTGGCCTTGCCCATCTTTTTACCGTCTTTGGTCAAGAACCCGTGGCCGAATACACAGCCGGGTAGTTGCAGGCCCGCCGACATCAGCATCGCCGGCCAGTAGATGGCATGAAAGCGCAGGATGTCTTTGCCGACGATGTGCAGGTCGATGGGCCACCAGCGCTTGAGGGCATTTTCGAGCGTCGGCTCGTCCTCGGGTTCAAGCAGGGCTGTGATGTAGCCAAGCAGAGCATCGAACCAGACGTAGATAGTCTGGTCAGGGTCGGCGGGTAGGGGCAGACCCCAATCGACGTGGGCCCGCGAAATCGAAAAGTCCTCCAGGCCCTTTGCTACAAAGTTGTAGACCTCGGTTGCCCGGTACTCGGGCTGGATGAATTCGGGGTGCTCCTGGTAGTGGCGTTCCAGTTTTTCCTGGTAGCGCGAGAGGGCAAAGATATAGTTTTCTTCGTCCTGCTCGATGACCGGTCTTTCGTGGATCTTGCAGCACAGGGAGTCGGTCTTGGGATCTGTGTAGAGGTCGTCTTTTTGCTTAAATTCCTCGCACTGCACGCAGTAGAGGCCGGAGTAGCGGCCCTTGTAGATGTCGCCTGACTGCCAGCAACGCTCAAAGAATTCGCGCACGATAGCGGCATGGCGCGGGTCGGTCGTGCGGATGAAGCGGTCGTAGCGAATGGAAAGCTGCTGCCAGAGCGCTTCAAAACCTTCGACAATCAGGTCGCAGTGCTCCTGGGGACTGAGCCCGGCGGCAAGGGCAGTGCGCTCGATTTTGAGGCCGTGTTCGTCGGTGCCGGTCACAAAGCGCACCGGCCGACCGCGCAGGCGGTAATAGCGTGCAACCGCGTCCGCCACCATTGTCGGGTAAGCACTCCCAATGTGTGGCAAAGCGTTGACGTAGAAGAGTGGAGTCGTGAGTGAAAAACCCTGCGTCATCAGCAATAGGTGTCTTTCTTGATGAGGATAGTGCTGGAAAAAAGGATTTTATGAACAAGTACGATCACTATACACGAGGAGTTGCGCGGGGAATGGCCTACCCATAGTGCTCGGCGCAGTGATCTACCCTGGGATAGATCTAGCCGCCAATCTGCGACATCGTCCGTCGGTAATTGCCGGTCGTACCCCGGTCGCGTTCACGAAAGTTGATGTCAGGCTTGTGCAACAGGAGATCTCCAACGCGCGCGCGGATCTGCTCGGCACTGTCGCCCCGGCGCAGAGCACTCTTGAGGTCTACCTGGTCAGACTCGTTGAGCAGGCAGGGCCGTAGCCAGCCGTCTGCTGAGAGCCGCACGCGGTTGCAGCGGTCACAAAAGCACTCGGACATCTGCGAGATAAAGCCAACCGTGCCGAGCGCCCCCGGAATTTGAAAGACGTCCGCCGGGCCATTGCCATAGCAGGTGCCCGCACCGAGGCCAAAGCGCTCGCGGATGCGTTCGCGCAGCACTTCTGACGCCACCCAGCCTGCCGACTCGAAGTAACCCGTGTTGCCAATCGGCATAAATTCGATAAAGCGCACGTGCCAGTTGCGCTCCAGGGTCAGGGCGGCAAGCTCGGGTACTTCGTGGTCGTTAACGCCTGGAAGGACGACCACGTTGAGTTTAAGTGGGTCGAAGCCGGCCCGGTGCGCCGCCTGGATGCCGCGCCAGACTTTTTCCCAGTGGGTGCGCCCGGTAATCTGGGCAAAGACCTGTGGGTCGAGCGAGTCGAGCGAGATATTGACGCGATGCAGCCCGGCAGTGCGCAGGTCGTCTGCGAGTTCTTCGAGCAAGTAGGCGTTGGTGGTGAGCGAGACGTCCGAGACGCCGGGCAGGGCACACAGCGCGCGCACGAAGCCGACGACTCCCCGGCGCAGGAGCGGTTCGCCGCCAGTCAGCCGATAGCGGTCGATACCGAGGGGCAAGAATACGTCGCGAACAAGCCAGAGCAGTTCTTCGTAGGAAAGAATCTCGCTGCGGTGCAGGTACTCGATTTCGCTATCCGACGGCATGCAATAGCTGCAGCGGAAGTTGCAGCGGTCCACTAGAGAAATGCGCAAGTAGTTGACTGGATTCACGGTGGGTCGGCCTCGATGAGTGCGGCGCTAGACGTTCGGATGACCAACCTCTGCCACGTAGTTGCGGAAGATTTCGGCTAAGAAGCCCTCGCCGACAGGGTTAAGCGAGTCCATTTGGGCCGGTTTGGCTGCAGTAGCACGGGTCTTGAGCACGGCAAATTTTTCGCCTTCCTCGGCCGCCTTGATCCAGATCTGGTTTCCGAGTCCCGGATACTTTACCAATAGCAACTCCGGACCGGCCTGGGAGACGATCAGCACCGGGTCCACTTTGCGGGCAACGCCCTCGACCCTCGCGGTAAATTCCTCGATGCTAAATTCTTTATCGCTCACGGGACGGCTCCTGGAGTGGTCGTAGTAGCTGGAGTGGTCGTAGTACCTGGAGTGGTTGCGGTAAACGGGGTTTTTTCCTTCCACTGGCTCGCGATTTGCTCGGCGATGCTTTTCACTTCGAGGCGGAATAGCCCGTCCGAGGCTTCTTCGTAGAGGGGAGACCCGCCAACGTCGTCGCGGCTCTCAGCTTTAAAAAGTGTCGCCTTGTCTCCTGATCGTACCTTCTGCAGGTCCACAACGACGGCTACCCCCTGGGAACGAAGCTCATTGGGGGTGAAATTGGGCAACGCCACCGGCACGAAAAAGCGCAGGAGCGTGTTGATAATCGGGTTGCCCTGGGTGTTGTAGTTGCGGGTGAATTGCATCTGGGTGACGACGATGTGGCGCAGGCCGAGGCTGCGGCCGATGGTCTGCAATTTTTCGAGGTCTTCTGTGTAGCGATTGTCTCGGTCGAGCAGGTTCAAGTCGCGTACGAGCGGGGCGAGCTGTGAAAAGTCTGGGTGCGGGCCGAGCGGACCGTTCAGGAGGATGACTTTGCGCTTGGTGTCCTCGGCGCTGAGCGTGCTGACTAGAGAGCGGGCCAGGAGATCCGAGTACTGGGGCACATCGGCCACGAAACCGATGCCTGTCGCCTGCTCGGTCTGGGTGCGCGGCGGCAGGCGGATGTCGTCGCTCATCACGTAACCCTCGCGCGCCTGGATGCGCGCCGAGAACTGCGGGAAGCCGGGAACCTGCACGTCCACAATGTGCCGCCCGGCGGGCAATTTTGCAATCAAGAACGACCCGTCGGGCAGGATGGGCACGGCGCGGCCTTCGACTCTGAGCGTGCCCTTGGTAATTGGCTTACCGGTGACATCGAGTACCGTCCCGGCGACTGACCCCGGTAAAGGCGGTGCCAGTTCTTTGGCATTAAAAGACTCGGGGGTGATGAGCCTGAGCGCCTGGGTACCCACCTCGGCTACGACAAGTGAACCATCTTCCAGCAGTGAGACCCCGGTCGGGGTGCGCCCGAGGGGCCGGGTCTGCACGACTTTGCCTGCTTCGAGATCGACAATCTGCAGGCGGTCACTCTCGCCCGAGGTTACGTAGGCCAACCGGCCATCTTTTGAGAGCGCCAAGCGCGTTGGCCGCCAGTCGAGACCGACGGTTTTGAAGGTGCGGGTGCTGTTGCCGAAAGGGACAAGGGTGAGGTCGTTGCTGCCCGAGTTGAGGACTACCGCCTGCCGGTGTACGAGGTCGAGGGCAATGTCTTCGGGAGTGGCACCGCTGCGCAGGCGGGCAAGCAGTTCACCGTTGGTGAGGTTGATGATGGCAAGCCCGAGTGGGTCGTTGCCGCCCAGGGTGACGAGCAAGTAGCCGCTCTCGGGGTCGATGGCGGCGGCGAGGGGGGGACCGGGCATCGGGAAGATGCGTACCTGGGCACTGGTCGGGTTAATGACTGAGAGGCGGTCGGCACCGGGGTGGGTGACGACGATGCGGTTCCGCTTTTGATCGACGGCAATATCGAAGATGCCCGAGCCAAGGTCGATCTGGCGGGTTACTTCCTGTTTGTCCAGGTCCACGAACACGAGATTTCCGCTCGAAGGTCCACCGACAGCGACCAGGTTGGCGGTCGCCTGACGGACTACTAATGGCCGGATGCCGATTGCGATGCGCGCCTTGACCTGTCTAGTGTCGAGGTCCACGATGCCGAGGGATTGCTCGTCGAGGAGACCGACCAGGGCAACGCGTCCTTTTTTGGTGTTGACAATCTCGATCTTGTCGGCTCGCGCTCCGAGCGGAATGGTTACTTCCGCCGCCTGAAGCGTTCCTGCACAGCCAAGAACCAGGAGGCCCATTGCGATAGTCGAGCGTTGCATCGTCGTCTTCCGTAAGTTGCCGCTTAATCTAATAGTGATAACTTACTCGCCTCCGTAGTTCCTGTAAGTGTCCAATCCCGAACCGGCCCGGCTCGACGACTACGAAGACGACCTGCTCGCCCGGCTCTACGACGCTGAGTACGGTGCTACCCTCCACGACCTGGGCTTTTATCTCGACCATCTCGTCCCCGGCCCTGTGCTCGAACTCGCCTGCGGTACCGGTAGACTGGCTCGGGCACTCGCCGAGCGCGGTCGAACCGTGGTGGGCCTCGATGCGGCCCAGGCGATGATCCGCCGCGCCCGGCTGCACCCGGTTCCGGGAGCCGAGTGGGTGGTGGCTGACATGCGCTGCTTTGACCTGGGCCGCCAGTTCGGCAATATTTTGATTCCGTTTTCGGGCCTCGGGTTTCTGGCGAGCCACGACGAGCGTCTTCAGTGCCTCAGGTGCTGTCACCGCCATCTTCAACCTGGTGGACTACTCATCCTGGATCTGATGAGCCCGGCTCGCCCCAGTCAAAACTCAGCGTCCCCCCAGCCGCCGCGCCCCCTGATTGACCCGGACACCGGAGACCACTATCTCAAATCAACGGCTGTGCATTACGAGGCTGGACGGGTGGTCATCCGCTACACCTACCGGCAACAGGCCGCTGTGCTCGTGCAGACCATCAGCCTCCATCCGCTCGCACCTGCCACGCTCGAAGCCGAACTGGAGGCGTGCGGGCTCTTCGCGCTCGAATCTTATGGAGACTACCGAAGCAACCCCTGCACCGCCCGTAGCCCGCGCCTCATCGTCGTGGCAGCGGCACCTCGGGTGTAGCTGCATAAATCGTCACAGGTCCTGCAATGCATAGGTTAGCGGTCGGGGACTGACTGCCTATACTGTTGTGTGAGAAATTCGAGGGTTTGGATTTATATGATCGCGCTAGACCAGGAATCGATCGGACTTTTGCAAAAGGTTCAAAACCAAAAAAGCCCGGCTGTCTATGCCCCACAAGCGGGCGATCTCGTGGGCTTTCAGGTGCAGGCGGAAAAGTTGCTCTTCTTGCGGGATGTGGGCTTTATCGAGCTTGCCTTCGAGCCGAGCCGCGAAAGTAAAAGCGGACACCAGTACATTGATTGCGTTGCCGTGCGCAACATCACCCCGAGGGGCAACCGCGCCCTCGCTGAGGGCAAGTAGGCCGCCTCACTTACCTGGGCGCTGGAGTAGTTCAGCGCCGAGAATGATTTTTGCGTCGAGAATGCGGTCGCCGAGTTGCAGCTTCTGGGCGTTGGTCATCCCGTCCACGACGTAGCCGAAAACAGCATAGCGCCGGTCGAGAAAATTGCCGCGCGGGTTGACCATCTCGTTGTTGGCATAGGTGATGTAGAACTGCGTCGAGCCGGAGTTGGGGTCTTTCTCGGTGTGGGCGAGTCCGACTGCCCCCGGCAGATGCCGCATTACCGGAAAAATGGTTTCGCGGACCCCTGCCTGGCTCAAGGTTTTTCCATAGACCGGCTGGCTCTCGCCTTCTGGAATAATTTCAATCGGCACCCGCCGGATTTTCCCATTCGCCGGATCGATGTAACCGCCGTCGTTGCCGCCCTGGGGGTCACTGGCCTGAATGAGGTAGCCTTTGTCGAGGCGGTTGAAGGCAGTATTTCTGTAGACGCCCTTCTCAACTAAATCGGCGAAGTTGCCGGCATTGATCGGGGCACGGTTGCCGTCCAGGGCAATGATGATTGGTCCTCTGGTCGTGGTGAGTTCGACGAGGGCCTTGCCGGTGAGCCTCGGTAGACCGGCGTAAGCGGCTGGTACTTCGACCGGCTTCACACCGGCCTTGTCCGGACCGGCGGACCCCTGACAGCCGCACAGTGCGACACTCAGCAAGACAATGCAAACCTTTGGCAATCTCACGGCAAGTCTCATCCGCAGCTTGGGCAATCTGAACTGAGCGTGTCCTATTATACTTTCTAGTGTCCATAGCGCTTCAGGAGATTCAACGTGGCCGTGGGAGCTGTTCGCAGGCGGTTTTGGGCATTGGCGTCAGTCGGAATCCTGGGTGCTCCAGTCGCCATGCCGGTGGTCAGGGCGGCTGACCCGGCACCGCGAGTAGCCCAGGCGGCTCCGCAGATTGACCGCTTCAGTGCTGAGCCCGTGAGTGACCTTTCCCCTGGTACCGAGCTGGTCTTCACGCTGGAGGGCACACCGGGGAGCAAGGCGAGCGTGACCATTGCGGGCATTGCGAGCAACCTCACGATGCGCGAGGCACAGCCTGGAGTCTACGAAGCCCGCTACACGATCCGGTGTCAGGACCGGATCGGCAGCAGTACGGCGATTCGGGCGAACCTGCAGCGCGGCAACCGCACAGTCAGCGCCGGGCTTGATCAGCCCTTGAGCGCAAGTAACCCGGAGGGCGGCGAGGCGACCGGCCTGACCCGAATCGAGCGATTCACAGTGGACCCGATTGACCGCATCGAGCCGGGGGCGGAACTGATTTTCCGCCTGAGCGGTACGCCGAGAGCCAGGGCGACTTTTACCATCGGCGGTGTCGTACGCGATCGACCGATGGAAGAGGCTTCTCCCGGCGAATATGAAAGCCGCTATACCGTCAAGCGCTCCGACAATT
Source organism: Gloeobacteraceae cyanobacterium SOY_34_metabat_159 (assembly GCA_031399965.1). Taxonomy (GTDB): domain Bacteria; phylum Cyanobacteriota; class Cyanobacteriia; order Gloeobacterales; family Gloeobacteraceae; genus JANNPH01. Next base: position 11,100 of record JANNPH010000104.1, read on the forward strand.
TCCCGCCTGGTGTCGCGATTACAGCTTCCCTCAAGGGCGGGCGCGGCCCGGTGGCGACGGCCCGACTCGATCAAGGTCTCATCAACGATACCGAACCACCCACCGTCACCAACCTCACCCCGCCCGACGGCACCGATGCCACTTCCAATCGCCCGCTCGTCTCGGGATTATTTGAAGATGGGCGCGGTTCGGGCACCGACCTGCGCTCGGTACGCATCCGCTTCAACGGTCGCGATGTCACAAGTGAATCGACGAGCACGGCCAACTTCTTTAACTACCAGCCGCCCCGCCGCCTACCCCCCGGCGAATACCGGGTCGAAGTCAGCCTGAAGGATCTTTCCGGTAACCCCGCTCAGGCCGAGTGGAGCTTCCGGGTGCCGCGCGAGGCGAGTGCCGCGACCCAGCAACTCACCCTCGAAGTACAATCCCCTGCCAACAACTCTCAAGTACCGGCGGGTCCGGTCACCGTGCGCGGTCGCACGGCCCCGAGAACAAGCGTGGCCATCGAGGTGCGGGCTACCACATCCCTGGTCGGGTTTTTCGGGGTCACTCAAAATATCTTGAGCCGCACCGTGACCGCCGACGCCCAGGGCAACTTCAGCTTCCAGTTTCAGTCTCGCTTTACTGCTCCCGGCACCCGCTACGAGGCGGACCTGACTGCGACCAGAGACGGCGAGACCCGCCAGCAAAGGCTCGTGCTCATCCAGCAATAAGTGCCGGGGACCGCTTCAAAGCGCTATTCTCGACAGTGTCTCGTGGGCAACTCGCATGGCCTGGTACGTACATCCGCTGTTGATGGTTCTCGTCGTTTTTCCGCTGGGCTTCGCGGCAGCAGCCCTCGGCATCCAGTTGCAGCAGGTGCGCGCCGAGCGGTCGCGCCGCAAGATTTCGCCTAAAATCGCCCGCGACCGACACCTCAAAGTGGGAATCGCCTTTTTAGCAGCTGTCGCCCTCGTAGCGACCCTGGGGGGTTTTGCCATCGAGGGCCTGGAGGAAATCGATACGACCTGGCACGGTCTCGGGGCACTGGTGGTGGTTATGCTGCTCATCGCTTCGACGTTGCTGGTCAGTGTTCGCTCGCTCAAGCGCCTGCCCTGGTCTAAGTTTGTGCACTCGATTCTCAACGGTACGGTGATGGCGATCCTGGTCATCCAGTTTTTGAGCGGCGGCTGGATTGTCCGGCAATTGCTGCGCGGTTAATCGGCCGGGCGGAGGATCTTGAATGCGCTATCATAGTCAGGTTGTATCGGCCCAGGGTCTCCAGGTGGCGCTCGCCTGCATGAAAGCAGATGCTGGGAGGCTCCTGCCATGTCCTACCAAAGCAAGTTGTGGTTTCAGCGCACCGCCCGCGAACTGCGGATCGTCGATAAAGATTTTCTGAAAAATGTCTCCGTTCCTCAGATTCGCAGCGCCATCCGCTCACGCCTTTCTGACCGGGTCGAAGAAGCCGACCGGCGCGGCGAAGATTTGCAAGACCCGGCCACCTGGCTCGACCTGGTGCTCATCGATGCGGTCGTGCAGCTCGAAAATATCGAAGGCCAGGTCTTCCGGGTCGCTATCGAAGTGACCACCCGCGACCGGCACGCCATGAACGAGTTGGGGCTGGTCAAGTCGCAAAATTTCCGGGCTGTACGCTCGGCCCTCCACATCGACCGCCACTGGGTCGTGCTGCTCGACTCGGTCGCGCCGCCGCCCCAGGAGCAACTGGTAGACGCCTTCTACGAACAGATAGATCAGCCGGGGGAGTGCGCCCTGCTGGACCTGCGCTCCGCTTAAGAGAGCCCGTGCCCTTGGAAAGGGGGAATTATCAAGGCGGGTGTGGGACGCTCAGCGATGATGATCCCAACTTCTGAAGCTGACTTCCCGTAGCAGGTGTGGTGCATGTTAGGCGTCTTCGATAGCGGTGTGGGCGGCGTAACGGTCCTGCGCGAAATTATCAGACAACGGCCTGCTGAAGCCGTCGTTTATTTTGCCGATTCTGCCCGGTTACCCTACGGCATGCGCTCGGCCGAAGAAATTTGCCAGTTCGTACGCGAGATTATGACCTGGTTTTCGAGCCAGGGCGTCGGGCGGGTGCTGATGGCCTGCAACACCAGTTCGGCCCTGGCTCTGGAGATGGCGAGGCGCGAATTTGAACTGCCGGTGGAGGGATTGATCATTCCGGCGGCGCGGGTGGCAGCCCGTACGGGCCGTCGCATCGGCGTCATTGCCACCGAGGCGACCGTCCGCAGCCGCGCCTACAGTCGGGCGATTCAGGCAGTCGCGCCGGGGGTCGAGGTTTTCGAGGTCGCCTGTCCAGAGTTTGTGCCGCTCATCGAGAGCGGACGCCTCCTGAGTGCCGAGACGCGTCAGGTGGCCCAGCGATACTTGCAGCCATTAATTGCGGCGCGCATCGACACCCTGGTCTACGGCTGTACCCACTACCCATTGCTGGCCCCGGTGCTGGACGGTCTATTAAGCCCAGAAGTGGTGCGGGTCAACCCAGCCGCGGCACTCGTCGCACAGTTGCCGGACTGCCAGTTCGATTTCGAGCGGCAGGCTCCCCGCTATCGCTTCTGCGTCTCGGGTAACCCTGAACGCTTTGCCCGGGCAGCCTATCCCTGGCTTGACTTTTACCCGACCGTGGAAGCGGTCTCCCTTGGGCAGTTGCGCTCAGCCCAGGCGTCCTGAAACGGCGTGATGAGATTCTCCTCCGTGTAGTGGGCGGTGCGCTAGGCTGGGAGGATCAGTCTCTTGCGTACTTTGATGGTCTCGGAGCAAACTCGCAAACTCCTCGTCGATAACCGTAAAGCCCGCTTCGAGTACGAAATCCTCGAAGTCTACTCGGCGGGAATCTCGCTGCTCGGCAGCGAAGTCAAAGCAATCCGCGCTGGACGCGCCAACCTCGGCGACGCCTTTGCCCGCATCAGCAACGGTGAGGTATTGCTCTACAATATGCACGTCTCGCCGCTGCAAAGCGCCGGCTACTTTGCCCACGACCCACTGCGCATCCGCCGCCTGCTGCTCAAGCGCCGCGAAATCAACAAACTGATCGGTCGGGTCGAAGAAAAAGGACTGACGCTCATTCCGCTCAAGCTCTATATCGAGAAAAACTGGCTCAAGCTCGATGTCGGTCTGGCCCGAGGCAAAAAGCTGTACGATAAGCGCGAAGATATCAAGAAGCGCGAAACCAAGCGCGACATGGAACGGGCGATGCGCCGCTAAGTAGGCAACCGCAGGCGTCAGAGAGTAGACTTCCTATGGAATAATAAACACAGCTGAACCACACTATCGACCTGAAAGTTGATTCCGGTACTCCTTAGACCCGCTGCCCATCATCCCACCTCGGGTATTCATCCAGACAAGCAGGCTTGTAATGAGTGATACAGTTCCATCTTTGGTTGAAGCGGAACTCGACCTGGCGAGGCAGCGGATTGCCGAATTGGAGCGGACCAGCCGTGAGTTGCGGGCACAACTGGCCGAACGCCTTAGTGCGCCTGAACCAACAGAGTCGGTGGCGCTTTTCGAGTGGCACGCGCTTGCCCGCTCTATCTCGGATGTGGTGATGACCATCGACCGGGGGGGGCGGGTCATTTTCATCAATCGCAGCCTTGGCAGAATTCCGGCAGATCAATCCATTGGTCGTCACTTGATCGAGCTGGTTGCCCCGGAGCACTGCGAGACGCTACTGCTGGCTTTCGAGCAGATTTTGCAAACGGGCCAATCGAGCCACTGTGAAATCGCCGTGCCGACTGAGGGAAAAGCGCACTGGTACCGCACCTGCATTTCTCCGCTCGTCGAGGGTGGAGTAGTGGTCGCCTGGATTCTCATCTGCAGCGACATCAGTGAGCGCAAAGAGGCCGAGGCGGCCTTCGGACAATTGTTACAGCGCGAGCAGGTGTTTTATCAAACCCTCGAAGCGAGCGAACAGCGCTACCGCTTTCTGGCCGAGTCGATGCCGCAACTGGTCTGGACGGCTGGTCCAGACGGCCGGTCCGATTTTTACAACCGACGCATGCTCGACTACCTCGGGCTCGGGAATCTAGGGCCACGGGATCTGGAGTGGCACGCCGCCATTCATCCTGACGACCGGGAAGCGGCCTTCGTACTCTGGCAAAAAGCCTGTGGGACCGGTGAACACTACGAAGTCGAGTACCGACTGAAGCGGGCCGATGACGGTGCCTACCGCTGGCACCTCGACCGGGCTTTGCCGATGTGCGACGAGGCGGGCCATGTCCTCAAGTGGTTTGGTACCTGTACAGATATTGAGGAATATAAGCGGGCCGAGGCAGCCTTGCGCCAGCACACCGAGCAACTGCAGGCGGCAAACCGGGCCAAAGACGAATTTCTAGCGACGGTCAGCCACGAGTTGCGCACTCCGCTCAACTCGATCCTGGGTTTCACGCAGCTTTTGCGCCGAGGCAGACTCGATGTGCCCGGCGCAGAACTCGCCCTCGAAGCAATTGAGCGCAACGCCAGGACCCAGGCCAAGCTTACCGAGGACCTGCTCGACGTCTCGCGTATCATCGCGGGCAAGCTACTACTACACATCCAGCCCGTGTCGATCGAAGGCATCCTTGACCTGTCGGTACAGCCGATGCGGATGGCGGCCGAGGCCAAGGGCATCGCTTTTGAAGTCGTCCCTCCTGCTGAGACTTTGATGGTGAGTGCAGATGCCAACCGCCTGCAGCAAATCCTCTGGAACCTGATTTCAAACGCCATCAAGTTTACGCCCGAGGGCGGAAAAATTGCTGTCAGTGCAAGCCGGGTGGTCAATACAGTGCAGCTCGCCATCGCCGACACCGGTATCGGTATCGCGCCGCATTTTCTGCCTTATGTCTTTGAGCGCTTCCGGCAGGCCGATGGTTCCAGTACCCGCACCCACAGCGGTCTCGGGTTAGGGCTTGCCATCGTCCGCCACCTGGTCGAATTACACGGCGGCCTGGTGAGCGCCGAAAGCGAGGGCGAAAACCGGGGGGCCACTTTTCGTGTGGTTCTGCCGTTACTCACGCCAGAACCACAGCAGAGCCGCGCACCCCACCCGGTGATTTAACCGGCTTTGGACTGGACCAATTTGAGCGCTTCTTCAAAGTCTTCGAGCGATAGAGCGCCCCTGAGGATGAGGCCGTTCAGGACCCAGGTTGGCGTGCCTTCAGCCCCGATACCCGATGCCTGCTTGATGTCGGCTGCAACGCTGGCAACGGCCTGCGGGCTTTCCCGGTCCTGGTTAAAGCGGGCAAGGTCGAGTTTGAGGTCACGGGCGATGCGCTCGAAGCTCTCGGGCTTGATCTGTTCTTCCAGAGCAAAGAGCCGGTCGTGGTACTCGAAGAATTTACCCTGACGACCGGCGGCCCAGGCTGCCTGAGCGGCCGGTCTCGCCTGCGGGTGGATCGAGAGCGGCAGGTGCATGAAGACCAGGCGCATCTGGCCTTTGTATTTCTCCAGCAGGGTTTTCAGGGCCGGTTGGCTGCGTACACAGTAAGGACACTGGAAGTCTGAGAACTCGATCAGGGTGAAAGCTGCCTGTTGCGGACCGAGGACTGGGGCAGCGCTGATATCAACCTGGACCGGTTTTTGCAGGTTCTGCCGCCACTCGCTCAACCGTTGAGCGCGTCGGCCCTGGACCTGATAAGTACGCAGCGCCTCGTAGACGGCCTGTGGGTTGCGCTTCAAGATGTCGAGCACTTGCTTCTCAAGATCTGGGGGGGTCTGGGCGAGAGCACCCGCAGGCAGGGCAAGGAGCAACAAGGCAATCGACAGCAGACGTTTAAATGACATGCACAAATTCCTATATTTCAGAAACTCATCATACAAATAAGCAACCTTTGCCTGTGGTGCCCGCTTACAGGAAAGGCCTATCTACATTTGCCTATCCCCGGATGACAATCAGTTCCAGGGTTCAATCACAAAGGACTAGTGTGGTCTCTTACTCGCGCAGGAGGGAGTATGGCCGACCGGTGCGGTGGAATAGTAATGTGCTTCAAAGCTACATATGTCTATGTTGCCAGGAGCAGAACTTGCAGATAAAGATTAATGTTCGTGGGGCGCGAGGGTGTCATGAATACACCAGATGAACACAAAGAGCAGTTGCTCAAAGAGATCGACAAACTGCGGGCCGAGGTTGAGCAGTGTCGGAACGTTGAGCAACTGAACCTTGCGCTTGCGTCCGAGTGTGAGCGTTTGAAGGAGCGTGAAGCGGCAGCGGCAGAACGCTCAGCTTTTCTTGCTCATGCCAGTACGGTCCTGGCCTCCTCGCTCGACTATCCAACGACGCTCAGTACCGTTGCCAGGCTGACGGTGGCGAGTCTCGCCGATTTTTGCATCGTCGATTTGCTGGAAGACGCGCAGACTGTCAACCGTATGGTGATTGCCCATGCCGACCCGAAGCAGGTGGAGTCAGCCTGGGAAGTCGAGCGGCGCTACCCTTTTGATCCGACAGCACCTTACGGTCCGGCCAGGGTTGTGCGCTCTGGGGCCCCTGAGATCGTGCCGGCAATCGACAAGTGGCTGATGGCCGCTTTCGCTCGCGATCACGACAACCTGAAACTATTGCAGGCTCTCGACCTGCGCTCCTACATGTGTGTACCGCTAATCGCGAGTAGCGGCACCTTTGGTGCTTTAACCTTTGTGATTGCCGGCCGAGATTGCTGCTACGGCACTGAGGATCTGGCCCTGGCTCAAGCGCTTGCCATCCGTGCCGCCCAGGCAATCGAAAATGCCCGACTGCACAAGGCGCAGATGCAAGCCCGGGCGGAGGCCGAGGCGGCCAACCGTACTAAAGACGAATTTCTTGCGACTCTGTCTCACGAATTGAGAACGCCCCTCAACTCGATCGTCGGCTACAGCCAGTTGCTGCAACGCGGCGGACTGACCGCAGGCTTGCGGGCGCGGGCCCTTGAAGCGATCGAGCGCAACGGCAAATTGCAGACACAACTGGTCGATAACCTGCTCGATGTCTCCTACATGTTGCGCGACCAGATCACCCTTCGCCTGGTGCCTCTAGACCCGGCCCGGCTCGTTCAGAACGTCGTCGCTTCCCTGAGAGACTCGGCCGATAGCAAACAGATTTCACTGCAAAGCGAGTTGTCTGCAGCAGGGCCGCTACTCGGTGACCCGATGCGTCTGCGTCAGATTGTCTGGCACCTGCTTTCTAACGCAATCAAGTTCACTCCCCAGGGTGGCGAAGTGCGGGTCGTCCTGGCTGCTGAGGAGGGCGGCCTACGACTGCAAGTCGAAGACAACGGCGTTGGCATTGCAGCTGAGACCCTACCGCATATCTTCGATGTTTTTCGCCAGGCCGATAGCACCCGCACCCGGCGTCACGGCGGATTGGGTCTTGGTTTGACCCTGGTCAAACACCTGGTCAAACTGCACGGTGGCAGGGTTGAAGCGCACAGCGCCGGCCCTGGCCGAGGTACCTGCATTACGGTCTATCTGCCGATGAGCCGGAGCCTCGCATCGAAGACAGTCAGACTATCTTCTCCGGCTCAGACGACTGAGGTCTTGCCCCTCGGTGGATTGCAAGTGCTGGTGATTGAAAGCAAGGCGGTGCGGCGACAGTCCTTAAGCGATGCACTTCGGGCGCGCGGGGCCGAGGTCAGGGCTGTCGCGTCACTCGCTGAGGCAGTACAGGTTCTGGCGCGTTGCCGTCCGGACGTACTCGTCAGCGATGTCGGCGGTTCTGGCCAGGACAGCCGCTATGCCCTGGTGTGCAGGATCGGTGAGCACGAGCAATTTCTCGACTCGGCCGAGGACGAGCGGCGGATTTTGATGGCAAACTTCGAGATCCGGACCACCGAGCCGATCAAACCGCGGGAAGTGACCTCTGCCATCGCCCGGCTGGTGGGGCGTACCAGAGTAGCCAGGCCAGCATCCTCGCTATTCCCACTCGATGGTACCGGGCGGCTTGGAAGTAATGTCGAGCACAACCCGGTTGATGCCGCTCACCTCGTTGACGATCCGGTTCGAGATCGTCTCCAGTAAGTCGTAAGGGACTTTGGCCCAGTCGGCAGTCATCCCGTCTTCAGAAGTGACGAAGCGCAGAGCCACGGCGTAGGCGTAAGTGCGGCGGTCACCCATGACGCCCACCGTCTTCACAGGCAGCAGCACGGCGAAGGACTGCCAGAAGTCGTTGTAGGCCCCGGCCCTGTTGACTTCCTGACGAAGAATAAAGTCGGCCTCGCGCAGGATGTGCAACTTCTCAGGCGTCAGCTCGCCGAGCACCCGAATGGCGAGTCCCGGTCCTGGGAAGGGCTGACGCTGGACAATTTCTTCTGGGAGGCCGAGAGAACGGCCAACCTTGCGGACCTCGTCTTTGAAGAGTCGCTTGAGCGGTTCGACCAGCTTGAAGCGCAGGTCCTCGGGTAAACCGCCGACGTTGTGGTGAGACTTAATCTTGACTGCCACCCGTTCGCCGGTCCTGGGGTCGATGTTTTCGCCCGAGGACTCGATGATGTCGGGGTAGAGCGTGCCCTGGGCCAGGTAGTCAAATGGACCGAGGCGTCTGGACTCGGTTTCAAAGACCTGGATGAATTCGTCACCGATCGTTTTGCGCTTCTGTTCGGGGTCACTGATTCCCTGCAGGCGGGCGATGAACCGTTCGGAGGCATCGACGTATTCGACCGGGATGTGAAACTGATCTTTGAAGAGTTTGACCAGGCGTTCGGGCTCGTTTTTGCGCATAAAGCCCTGGTCGATAAACATGCAGGTGAGGTTGTCGCCAATTGCCTGGTGCAGCAAAAAAGCGAGGGTGGAAGAATCGACACCCCCCGAGAGGGCCAGCAGCACGCGCTTGTCACCGACGCGGGCACGCACCTCGCGAATTGCCTGCTCGATGAAGGCAACCGTTGTCCAGGTCGGCTCACAGCCGCAGATGTGGTAGACGAAGTTGCGCAAAAGCGCCATGCCGCCCAGAGACTGGACGACCTCGGGGTGGAACTGGACACCGTAAAGTTTGCGTTCGTGGTTGGCGATGGCCGCAGCCGGGGTGTTGTGGGTATGGGCAAGCACCTCGAACCCGGCAGGCATGCGGTTCACCGAGTCGCCATGACTCATCCACATCGTCGTGCCGTCCTCGACGTTGGTGAGCAGGTCGGTCGGGTCGTCGATATAGAGTGAAGCCTTTCCGTACTCACCCCGCTCGGCGCGTTCAACCGTACCGCCCAACTCCTTGACCATCAGTTGCATGCCGTAGCAGACCCCGAGAATCGGGATACCCAGTTCCCAGATCCCTGGGTCGCAGTGGGGTGCAAAGTCTTCGTAGACAGAATTGGGGCCACCCGAGAGGATGATGCCCAGGGGGGCGAGACGCCGCAGTTGCTCGACAGAAGTGCGGTGACTCAGCACTTCTGAGTAGACTTTCGTCTCGCGGATGCGCCGGGCAATCAGTTCAGAGTACTGAGAGCCAAAGTCGAGTATCGCAATCATCTGCCGGTCCACGGTGGATTCGGCACTCGCCTCGGAGGCTTGAGCGGCGGTTAACTGGCCGGTCGTCATGGCAATGCAGCAAATGAATATTCAAAACATCATAACGAGTTCTCTTACAAACCGGGAAAAGTTGTGGAGCCCGGTAACACCTGCCGGGCAAATTCCCGCACGCGCTGGTCGAGTCCGGTAAGTGCCGTGCCGACTACTACCACCCGTGCGCCGTGCGCCATGGCCGAGTGCAGGTGCTCAGGCGATTGCACCCCACCTTCGCACCAGACGGGCACTTTCAAGGAGCGGGCAAGGCTTTCGACCAGGTCGAGAGCGGGCAGGCTCCCCCCGGCTGTCTCGGCTGTGTAGCCGTATAGAGTCGTCGCCACCAGGTCGGCCCCAGCCCGGACAGCCGCGTGCGCTTCAGCGGAGGTGGCGATGTCGGCGAGCACCGGTTTACCCAGTTCGCGATGAATGCGCTCGATGAGCGCCGCAAGCTGCTCGTCGTCCGGTCGCCGCCTGGCCGTGGCGTCGATGGCAATCAGGTCGGCACCGCTCTCGGCAACGGCGCGGGCATCGGCAAAAGTGGGCGTAATATACACCTCGCTATCCGGGGAGGTGCGTTTCCACAGACCGACAATTGGGGCAATGACGCGGGAGCGCACGGCTTTGATATGCTCTGGCGACTCGATACGGACACCCACAGCACCATTCAAGCAGGCGGCCTCCGCAAGGGCAGCGATTACCATCGGTGCATGGAGCGGTGATCCGACAGGAGCCTGACAGGAGACGACGAGGCCGTGCAGGTGTTGCATCTAGCGCCGGGCCACCAGGGAAGCAGGTGCTAATTGCTGGCCGGTCGGCTTGGTGCGCTGGTCGCGGGGCACGTAGACCAGGGCAACGTAGATAAGCCCGGCCAGCATGATCAAGAACGTGACCGTGTTGAAGATACCGGCTCGATATTGAAAAGCGATATAAGCCCAGAGCCAGGGAAATTTTTGACCCAGGTAGGCTTTCAAGTTTTCGTCAGAGCCGCCGGCGAGTGGACCGCGCGGGAAATCTTTAATCAAGAGTTGCTTGGCCAGTTCGCGGTCGCCGCCGCTCAGTTGCGCCCACATATTGTAATCGCCCACCAGGGGCGTCCGGAGGCGTACCACCTCTTCGTCGTCCGTGGTCAGCCAGTCAGGATCGCTGTAGGATGGCTGGAAGGATTCGTCCTGCATCAGAGCTTGCCTCGGGAAATGCGACCGGTTGCTGGGACGCATCTTCGGAAATTGAGATTTACTGTCAAAGTTAACACCAATTCCGGGCGCTCGACACCTGCGCCGGTTGCCGGAGGACGCTCATCGCCATGACAAGCCGCATCGAACAATGTTTTGCCACCCTGCGCGAACGCCGCGAGGTCGCGTTGATTCCCTTTATCACGGCGGGCGACCCGGACCTGGCGACCACCGCTCAAGCCCTCGCTACCCTCGATGCCGCCGGAGCAGATGTGCTCGAACTGGGCGTGCCTTACTCTGACCCGCTTGCCGATGGCCCGGTCATCCAGGCTGCGGCCACCCGTTCGCTTGCCCGCGGTACCAGCCTGTCGTCAGTACTGGCATTAGTACAAGAAGTGAGTCCACGGTTGCGTGCGCCCCTGGTGCTATATACCTACTTCAACCCGATCCTCTCCTATGGCCTTGAGCACTTCTTTGAGCGTCTTCAGGCAGTCGGGGCGAGCGGCTTGCTGATTCCAGACCTGCCGGTAGAAGAGGGCGAGAAAATCCGACACATTGCTCAGGCGCACCAGATCGATATTATCTGGCTGGTGGCTCCGACCAGTCCTCCAGAGCGCATGCGAAAAATCGTTGCCCAGAGCAGCGGATTTCTCTACCTGGTGAGTACAACCGGCGTCACCGGCATGCGCGCTCAAATCGCTGCGAGCCTTGGCCAGACCCTCGGTCAACTGCGCACCCTGACGACGCAGCCGGTCGCAGTCGGCTTCGGAATCTCGAATACGGAACAGGCACACGCGGTCGCTGAGCTTGGTGCGGACGGGGTGATTGTCGGCTCGGCATTTGTGCAGTTACTTGCCTCAACTGACCCGGCAGAACGCCTCGAAAAACTCGGAAGCTTCTGTGCTGCTCTCAAACAGGCGGCCCAGCGCCCAGTAGTCAAATATTAAGGAATGTAAAGTCTACCTCTCATTGAAAGACCCTGCCGTGTATCCTCGGCTTCAGAGGGAAACACGACAGAGCTCAGTCGGGATGTGTGTCCAAATCCAGGGGGGAACTGAGCTCTCTTCTTTTTCAAGTCAATTGCCCAGCCACCCTCTCGACTACTGGGCAAGCGCGAAGCGGACAAGGGTACGTACACCGAAGCCTGTGCCGCCGCGATTGAGGTATCCTTTTTGCTTTTCGGTCCAGACGGGACCAGCAATGTCGAGGTGTACCCAGGGGGTCTTTTCGACGAACTGCTTGAGGAAAAGGGCGGCTGTAATCGTGCCGCCTTCGCGCGATCCGGTGTTGCGCATGTCGGCGACTACCGACTTCATGTTGTCGAAGTAGGATTCCTCCATCGGCAGGGGCCAGTATTTCTCGCCGCTCGCATCACCTGCTCTGCGCACCTGGGCGGCGAGTTCTTCGTTGGGGCTGAGGATACCGGCGATGTCGTTGCCGAGGGCAACGACGCAGGCTCCGGTCAGGGTGGCAAGATCGACGATTGCATCGACTTCGAGCTTTTCTGCAAAGACCAGGGCGTCCGCGAGGGTGAGGCGGCCCTCGGCGTCAGTGTTGTCAACTTCGATGGTTTTGCCGTTGGATGCGGTCAGGATGTCGCCTGGGCGGATGGCATGACCGGAAACCATGTTCTCAGTGGCAGCGACGATGAAGTGGATTTCGACGTCGGGCTTGAGTTGACCGATAGCCATCGCCGCCCCAAGAGCCGCCGCCGCACCACCCATATCGACTTTCATCAATTCCATGCCTTTGGCCGGCTTGATCGAGAGCCCGCCCGAGTCGAAGGTGATGCCCTTGCCGATAATGGCGAGCCGCTTTCGCGGGGCACCCTCGGCCGGTTTGTAGGTGAGGTGGATGAATTTTGGCGGGAAGTCGGTGCCCTGGGCGACTCCGAGATAGGCACCCATGCCCAGCCGCTCGCAGTCTTCTTTTTCAAGAATCTCACAGACCAGACCGTTGGCCTCGGCAATCGCCAATGCCTGTTCGGCAAGGTAGCCGGGGGTCACATAGTTAGCGGGGGCGGAGACGAGTTCGCGGGCGAAAATGGTGCCCTCAGCAAGAATCGATCCCCGGCGGATGGCGTCTTCAAGGTCGGCTTCGCCCTGGACAAATAGACTCACTGCGGACAATTTCGACTCGGTCTCGCCGTCGCCATTGCTGTGGGAGCGGAAGCGCACATCTTCGTGCAGGGCAAGGCGTACACCTTCGACAAGCGCCTCGGTGGTGGCCTGCTCTCCTTCAGGGAGTGTCGGCACCGCAATCCCAGCCGTTGCAGCCCGACTCGCCTTAAGGGCGCGGGCTCCCTCACCGATGCACTGGCGCAATTCTTCAGCTGTGTACTTGCTGCGCACGCCGAGGCCCACCACGATCACCTTGCGTACCGGTGCATCGCCGCCGATCCGAATGGTTAGTTTTTGCCGACTTTTGGCTTTGAATTCTTCTTCGTGGATCACTTCTTGAATAGCTGTGGCGACTGCCGGGTCGAATGCACCAAGTGTCTGCCCCAAATCCGGCTCGTCCTGAAATAGGCCAACAAGTAGAGCATCCCCCCGGTACTCACTGGGAGCAGTCCTGACTGCCTGAAATTCCATGCTTTCACTCCGTTGTTTTTCTTATATTCAACTTAACGTCGCTATGCTGTGACGTGTGCTTTCTGAGAGAGCTAGGATTTTTTAAGACGAATCCTCATACCGACTTATGTGAAATTTGGATATATTGCTTAACTTCGTTTGTAGTCAGTCTCCGGGGATCAACTTGCGTTGACTGGGGGTGGGCAATCATCGTATATTCTTTGGGACTGTCGTGTTGACTACAAGCAAACTTAAGTTCTTGGGTGAGGTAAAAGATGCGTATCGGTAAGCGTAAATTCTGGGCTTCAGCACTCGCAGCGATGCTCAGTGTGGCAACCGCTTCTCAAGCACAGGCGTTCGATCTGCCTGGTCTTGATAGTCCGGAGTGGTGGACATCAGTTAACTCCAGCCTGTTCTGGTCCAGCCTCTACGCATCGCGCGAGACTGCTGCCGCCAGTGTTTCAACTGAGGCGGCTCCCGCGGCGCAGCAGGCTCAGGCCCCTGGAGTCGAGCCCAACGTAGTTTTGCCGGGTGTAACCACGCAGTTTGCCGCGCTGGCCACTACCGGCAACGTCAACAACATTTATCGGTTCAACTTTACCGGGGCGACCGCCACGACCGGCAGCGTTGCGAGCGTCACCCAGAGCAACATCACCCTGGCGCAGGGCGGCACGCTGATCGGTCTTGATTATCAGGTGTCCACCGATACCCTGTACGCTTTCTCAAGCCTCAACAACCTCTACACAATTTCTTTCAGCGGCGCGACGGCTACCGCCACTTTGCTGGGTGCAGTCACCACTGCCCAGGGTGCCCCCGTCACTTTTACCACCGGACTGTCAGGCTTCGACATCAATCCCGTGACCGGTGCAATCACAGTCATTGGTGGCGGCGCCGATCAGAACCTGACTATCACGCCAACCACAACGCCGCCTACCGGGTTAATCAGCCCCCAAGTCGTTGGTTACCGTCCTCAGTCTGACCCCAACTTTGGTACAAATCCCAACGTCGGCGGTGCCGCCTACACAGCCAACGAGGCTGGAGTCGTCGCCGTTCCGCAGCTATTTGCCATCGACTATGACCTCGATATCCTGGTGCAGGTGAATGGCTCCACCTTGCGGACCGTAGGTTCTCTCGGTGTAAACTTCGGGGCCAACAATGGCTTCGATATCGTGACGTTCGATGGCATCGACTATACGTTCGCCACGAGTGGCAGTGACCTCTACACTATCGACCTGACTACTGGCGGTGCATCCCTTCTGGCCGGCAACTTCACCGGCAACGGTGCGCAACTGATCGGTTTGACCGCTCTACCGGAACCGACTACTGGCGGTCTGGCCGGCTTTGCCGCCCTGGGCCTGCTCAGCCGCTTCCGTCGCCGTGTGAAAGCTGGCTGATTAACGCCACATCAAGACTTGAAAATAGACGTCAGCCCTGGTGCTGATGTCTATTTTTTTGCTTTTTACTACCTACTCAAATCACTATGATTGCAGGCGGTAAAATCAGCTGGTTCTGAACCAATGCGCGCTTTTTTGAACACTTTTTGGCATTGACTGAGGGATCTAAATCACCTTATAGTTCGCTTAACTGCACGTTTGAAAATGTATTCCCCCGCACACTCCTTATCCTTTAGTTGGAGATACAGAAGATGGTCCTCATCAATCGGAAGCTCCTATCCACCGCTCTGTCAGTGGCACTCGGTGTCTTGAGCGCCTCCCAGGCACAGGCATTCACGGTGCCGACGAATCTCAGCGAAGCAAATTGGATTGGCTCATTTGAATCGCTATTTTGGCAAGAGCTGTACGGCTCTAGACCTGCGCGCAGTGCAACCGTCGGTAGTAATGCATTTACTTCGAGCCTGACCGATTTCGGTAATGAAGCAGCTGCGAATACTATTTCTAGCTTCGCAGAGCCGGATGCCGTGCCGCCGGGAGCACCTGTTCAGCTTTTGGCCCTCGACAACAGCAATAATTTGTATCAGTTCAGCTCCGATTTGATCGGTGGCTCTACAACCGTTAGTATCTCTGGATTGGGTGGCGATACACTCAACGGGATCGACGTCCGGCCGTCCAACGGCCTGCTTTACGGCTTCTCCAACTCCAGCCTGTACACGATTAGCTTCACCTCTTCTTCCGCCTCAGCAACCTTCGTCAGTTCGCTAAGTACTCTGTTTACGGGCGGATCGGTCTCAGGTGTTGATTTCAACCCGGTTGCCGACCGTCTGCGCGCCGTCGGCAGTAACGGTCAAAATCTGCGTATCAACGTCGATACCGGTGCAGTCAATGTCGATACACCCGTGTTGTTTGCCGGTGGAGCCACTGCGAATATCGTGGCTGCCGCCTACACCAACAACTTTGGTGGAGCAGCATCAACCTCGCTGTACGGCATCGATAGCCTCAGCGATACCCTGGTGCTCCAGAACCCTCCCAACGCCGGAACCTTGACCAGTATCGGTGCGGGTCTCGGGTTTGACTTCGGCTCAAACTCGGCTTTCGATATCCTCACCCTGAACGGTATCGACTATACGTTTGCCTCGACCGGTGACGACCTCTACACGATCGACCTCAGTACGGGTGTCGCCACGGCCCTGGTTGACGCCCAGGACGTCACAGGCGGTACTGCTTCGTTTATCGGCCTTGTTGCTCTGCCTGAGCCGACCACGGGTGGACTGGCCGGTTTTGGAGCCCTGGCGCTCTTGAGCCGTCTGCGCCGTCGCGCGAAAGTCAGCTAAATCTGCGTTTTACTACGGCGGCCCCGGGCATTGCCTGGGGCCGCTTTGTGCATGTGGAGCCTGGTTTCAATCTGGTCTGAGCACCGTCAGGAGCCAGGAAGGGCTAGATTGGGACCATGCCGATTATTCGTGTTCAAGACTTGAGCAAGGTCTACCCTGTGGCGGACAAGCAGCCAGGACTGGCCGGGACATTGCGCCACTTTCTCAACCGCAAGTACAAGCTTATTGAAGCGGTCAAGAAAGTTAGCTTTACAATTGAGTCTGGCGAAGTTGTCGGTTTTCTCGGCGCAAATGGAGCTGGTAAGACGACAGCACTCAAGATGTTGACCGGGCTTATTTTCCCGTCTCATGGGCAAGTTGAGGTAGCTGGCTACGAACCCTTTCGACGCGAGACAGCGTTTTTAAAGTTGATCACTCTGGTAATGGGTCAGAAGCAGCAACTGATCTGGGACTTGCCCGCCCTCGATTCGCTTAGAGTCAACGCTGCTGTCTACGGCCTGACAGATAAAGATTTTCAATCTCGGCTCGGCGAATTGACCGAGATGCTTGACTTAAAAGAAAAACTCAATCAGCCGGTACGCAAACTTTCGCTCGGTGAACGGATGAAAGCGGAGTTGCTCGCTGCCCTTTTGCACCGCCCGCAGGTCCTCTTTCTCGATGAGCCGACGCTCGGACTCGATGTTAACGCCCAGACTGCCGTGCGCTTATTTTTGCGCGACTATAACGAGCGCTACGGGGCGACGGTGCTACTCACAAGCCACTACATGGCCGACATCACAGCGCTCTGCAAGCGGGTTTTGTTGATTCACCAGGGCGGGCTTATTTATGACGGTGACCTCGACGGTCTGCTCAACCGTTTTGCACCTTACCGGGAAGTGCGCGTCGAACTGGGGCGCAGCTACGACGCAATATATCTAGCCCGCTTTGGCGAAGTTGAACTCACCGCCGAACGGGAGGCACGCTTTTTAGTCGAGCGCGAGGTGCTCACCCGCACCGTCGCCCTCCTGCTTGCCGAACTCGATGTTGTAGATCTCTCAGTGAGCGACCCACCCATCGAGGAAATCATCGGCCGCGTCTTCAGTACGGGGGTTGTTGCGTGAGCGATACGCTTCACAAAATCCGGACTCTGCTGGGTGTGCAGTACGCTTACATGCTCGAATACCGGGCGGAGCTGTTGCTCTGGGCGCTCTCCGGTTCGCTGCCGATTATCTTGATGGGCGTCTGGATCGAGGCTGCCGAGGGTGGCCGGTTCGGTCTTTCGCCACTCGATTTTGCCCGGTACTTTCTCACTGTATTTGTCGTTCGGCAGTTCACGGTCGTCTGGGTCATTTTTGAATTTGAGCGCGAAGTTGTCGAGGGCAAACTGTCGCCATTGCTCCTCCAACCTATCGACCCGGCCTGGCGGCATGTTGCCGGTCATCTGAGCGAGCGGCTCGCCCGCTTTCCATTTGTACTCGTGCTCGTGGCCCTCTTTTTTGGGCTGTACCCGCGCGCTTTCTGGGTACCGGACTGGTCTTCAGCAATTCTGTTCACCTGCGTCGTGGCACTGGTCTTTGCGATGCGGTTTCTGATTCAGTACACACTCGCCATGTTTGCCTTCTGGACTGAACGTGCCAGTGCAATCGAGGAGCTGTGGTTTCTTTGCTATCTATTTCTATCCGGGTTGATTGCACCGCTTGAGGTGTTCCCCCCGGCTGTCCGCGAATTTGCGCTCTGGACGCCGTTTCCTTACCTGGTCCACTTCCCGGCGAGCATCCTGGTCGGTCTGCCCGTCGATATTGGCCGCGGTCTACTCGTGATGTCTATCTGGAGCATCATATTTTTTGTACTCAACCGCTGGCTCTGGCGCCGAGGACTGAAGCACTACTCGGGAATGGGTGCTTGAGACCTGGTTTCAGATTGATGTGAGACAACTTAACGAGGAAGAGACACGGCCCTACGATGAATCGCTACTTGCGCGTACTGACACTATTCTGGGGCACTGCTCTCGCCGCTGAGGCCGAGTACCGGGCCAATTTTTTGCTGGCTGCTCTAAACAGTATCGGTGGGCTGGCCGGTAGCCTGTTCGGGCTTTTTTTGTTTTACCGGGCTGACTATCGCTTTGCCGGTTGGAGTTGGGCTGAGGCACTGATTGTGCTTGGTATCTTTACTATCTTCCAGGGGTTTTCGAGCACGTTTTTAGTTCCAAACCTCAACAAAATCGTGCAGCAAGTGCAGCAGGGAACCCTCGATTTTGTACTGCTCAAACCAATCAGCAGTCAGTTCTGGCTCTCGGTGCGCACGATTTCGCCCTGGGGCCTGCCGGACTTGCTGTTTGGGCTAATCCTGGTTGGCTATGCGGGAGCCCAGTTACAACTCAATGGGTTCAACTATCTATTTGCCGCGTTGCCGCTCGCTTTCGGGTTCGCGATCCTCTACAGCCTCTGGTTTATGTTGGGGGCGATGAGCATCTGGTTCGTCAAAATCTATAACGCCACCGAGGTCTTGAACGGCCTGCTGGAGGCGGGACGCTATCCGATTGCCGCCTACCCGGCTGCCTACCGCGTCTTCTTCACGTTTGTGATCCCGGTCACTTTCCTGACGACCGTACCGGCGGAGGTGTTGCTGGGTCGCGGCGAACTCGGCTGGCTCATCGGTGCGGGTACTCTGGCAGTTGGACTGCTGGTCGCCTCCGGCTACTTCTGGCGGTTTGCCCTGCGGTTTTATACGAGTGCATCAAGTTGAAGGGCAGTGTCAAGACGGGTAACAGTCAATCAGGCCGCCCAATGCTGGGCAAGCACTTCGATTTTCTCTGGCTGCTTCTGGCGAAGTATCCGACCCGAGCGGGACATTTCAGTCTGATTTCTCTTAAAATGTTTGCACAAATAAACTGACTTGTGAATTACTCCCACGCTCCATCGATTCTCGAAATCAACACCTGGCCCTGGCTTGCCGCTCAGAGCCTCACCCTCGACAGTCTTAAACCCACAGAACTCGAAACGCTCGTCCGTGGCCGCGACTACCTTTGGTTGATGGGTCTCTGGGAGCGCTCCGCAACCGGCCGGACGATTGCCCGCACGCATCCGGGCCTGCAGTACGAATACCGCTCGGCTCTGCCGGACTACACGCCTGCCGATGTGGTTGGTTCCGCCTACGCGATCCGCAATTACAGTGTCGATCCGGCTCTCGGTAGCGAGGCGGGCCTTGCCCGGGTGCGCCGCACTCTCAATGCACTGGGTAGCGGGCTTATGGTCGATTTCATTCCGAATCACGCTGCCGTCGATGCACACTGGGTCGAGGCACGGCCGGACTGGTTTATACCTTGTGGGGAGAAGCCGGGGAACGAGTGTTTCGTTGCCGGTAGCTCCGCACTTGCCCACGGACGCGATCCCTACTTCGCACCCTGGACGGATACTGCCCAGTTTGACTATGCCAGTCCCCAGGCCCGCGAAGGGTTGAAAGCCCAGCTCTTTTCACTGGCCGAACGCGCCGACGGCGTGCGCTGCGACATGGCCATGCTGATGTTGCGCGAGGTATTCGAGCGTACCTGGAACCGCGACCCCGGCGTCGAATTTTGGGCAGAGGCAATCGCAGCCGTCAAAGCCCGCTACCCGTCTTTCGTCTTTATTGCCGAGGCTTACTGGGGACTCGAATGGAAGTTGATGCAACTCGGGTTCGACTTTTGCTACGACAAGACTCTTTATGACCGGCTGCGCACTCGCAACGCTCCCGGTGTCGCCGCCCACTTGCGGGCTGACCCACAGTTTTCCAACCGGGTCGTCCGGTTTTCTGAAAATCACGACGAACCGCCCGCTCTCCAAATTTTCGGCCGCGGTTGGTGGTCAGCAACGCTTCTGTGTGCGACGGTACCGGGCGCATTTCTCGAATACCTCGGCCAGGGTGAGCGGACGATGCGCCTACCGGTGCAACTCGGTCGCGCTCCGCAGACCGTATCTAATCCCGAAGCGCGCGCCTTTCTCGACCGACTCGCCATCTTCAGACGCACGCTCGGTGAAGATTTTACGGTTAATGACTGTCCGACTCCTCAGGTGGTCAGCTACCGGCGGGGTGCGTACACATTCTTCATCAACCTTGCCGAGCAGGGCGTGCAGTTCAACAACGGCACCAGTGATCTCCTCCTGCCTGCGAGCGGTGCAATGGTCCTGCAGGAGTCTCAGGCTGAGGTACAGGAGATCGACTGGTTGAGAATGCAGGTGGCTTGAGGACCAGTCTGCAGTCAGGCTTGCAAAAATCCCAGCCATGACACTATAGTGACGGCGTTGCCTCGGAGCCTTTCTGTAGATGAGACGTGCGGGCTTGAGCGGGTTTACCTTTGTCGAGACCCTGGTCGCAGTTGCCATCGCATCCCTGGTTTCTGCTGCTGGATTTCTTGCAGTGCGTAGCTATCAAAATAGCCAGAGGGCAGCACAGTACCCGGTTGAGATGGGGCGAATCCTGGCTGCCTCGCGCGCCTTCTTGAAAGATCACCGGCACCTGCCCCAGTTGAGTACTACTCAGGACGCGGCTCTGTGGACCGGCTATTACCGACCGGCGAGCAACCTGGTGACAGCAGCGGGCCAACTGCTGCCTGCCGGCTGGCAGTACGTTGTCATCCGTCCCTATCTCCCCTCGGGCGTCACGACCGGGGCTTTCCCTGGACAGATTCGCGTGATCGGGTCCGGTTGCGACCAATACGACGGCAATCCTCAAGCCGCTTGCGATTACGCGGTCCCGTTTTACTAAAACGGTAGATGCAGACCACCGACTCTGAGCATCTGAGAAGTCTTGCGCTCTTGAGCATCTGAAAAGTCTTGCAACCTTTAGAGAGTCGTCGGCGTAGTTACATAGGTAGAAATTTCTATCGAAACGTTTTCGATCTCAGGAGTCACTCCAGATGAAAGCAAAGCTCAGCTTGTTCGCCGCAAGCGCACTATTGGCGCTCGCGGTCGCGCCCTCTGCCCAGGCAGTCGGCTTAGTCGGCCTCACCGACTCCAATTCCCTCGTATTATTTGAATCTGGTACGCCCGGCGCCTCGACCACCGTCGCGGTGACAGGCATCAGCGGCACGCTGGTCGGCATCGATTATCGTCCGGCAAACGGTCTACTCTATGGCCTGACGACCACCAACGCGCTCTACACGATCAACACCACTTCGGGCATTGCTTCGTTGGTCAGTAGCCTGAGTACCCCCTTCACCGGCGGCATCTTCTCAGGATTCGACTTCAATCCGACGGTCGATCGCTTGCGCCTGGTCGCGGGGGGCGACAACAGCAGCCTGGCAGTAAACGTCGATAACGGCGTTGTGGCCCCGAATCTGGGCGTCACCGCTGGGGCTGACATCAGCGGATCTGCCTACACCAACAACTTCGCTGGTGCAACTACGACGGTGCTTTTCGGCATCGATTCAGCCGCCGGCACCCTGGTCACCCAGGTTCCGGCAACCGGTGTTTTGACGACGAGAGGTAGCCTCGGCCTTGGTACAAACCTCGGCTCCTCAGTCGGCTTCGATATCTTCAGCCTGAGCGGCGGCGACCTCGCCTTCGCTACTATCGGCAGCAACCTCTACAACATCAATCTTGCAAGTGGCGCGGCCACCCTGATTGGCGGCACCGGTTCAAACTTTATCGGTGTCACAGCCGTCATCCCCGAACCCTCGCCCTTGCTGGGAAGCTTGCCGCTGGCGGGCTTGTTCGGCTTCATCCTCTGGAAAAAGCGTTCCAGCAATGAAGTTGCCTGAGTCCAGATAAATCACCTCACAGCTGGGGGTGGCCACTGGGCCGCCCCTTTTTTAAGGGTCGGCAAATGACTACCGGTACAATTTCTGAGCAGTCTCGACCACCGAGAAAGCAAGCTTATCGATCCGGTCCTGCAACTTCGGGTCGGTCAGTTGTCCTTCCGCGTCAAATTGCTTCCAGGCTTGCGGGATTGCGACTTGCTCCGGTACGACCCAGGCATGCACCCAGCGGGCAATCAGCCTCAGATCATTGAGGGCGTTCGAGTTGGAGACGCCTCCTAATACACTGATCAGCCCGAAAATTTTGCCGTCGAGTTGCTCGAAGCTCATTAAATCGAGGGCATTTTTTATCACGCCGCTCGAACTGCCGTGGTACTCGGGAGTGGACAGAATCGCGCCGTGAGCAGCTTTCACTTTGCCCTGCAGCACCGCCACATCGGGATGGTCGGGGTAGCTATCGCCCCCATTACAAAAGGGCAGGTTCAACTGTTTAAGGTCGATCTGTTCGACCTCCGCACCGGCGCGCGCCGCCGCCTCAAGCGTGACCAACAACGCTTTGTCAGAGTAAGCTCCAGGACGCAGGCTCCCAGAAATGCCGACGATCTTCACCATAAAAAATTCTCCTATCGCCCAGGTTCAGACTTCCAGTTTAGACTTTTTCTAATTTAGAAAGTCGGCTACCGTCGTCCGAATCTGCTCGGCGACATCGGGAATGCTCTGGTCTGCCTGGATGGTCCGGATGCGGCTGTGGCGTTCTGCCTGGGCGGCGAAACCGGCGTAAACCCGGCGGTGAAAAGCAAGACCGGCGGCTTCGAGCCGGTCGGGCTCTGGTCGGCGGGCAAGACCAATCACCGGGTCGAGGTCGAGCCAGAGGGTCAGATCCGGTACCAATCCGCCTGTTGCGAGGGCGTTGAGCTGATCGATGACATCGAGGTCGAGGCCGCGGCCGTAGCCCTGGTAGGCGACGGTCGAATCGATGAAGCGGTCGCAGAGGACTACGGTGCCCCCGGCCAGGGCAGGACGGATCACGCGCTCGACATGCTCGGCCCGGTCGGCTGCGTAGAGCATCAGTTCCGCCATCGTCGTCGGCCCTTCACCACTTTCAAGCAGCAATGAGCGCAGACGCTTTCCCAGTGGTGTACCGCCAGGTTCGCGAGTGAGCGCGACAGGTCTCTGTGTCTGGGTCAGCCAGTCGTACAGGTACTGCGCCTGGGTCGATTTGCCGCAGCCTTCGCCGCCTTCGAGCGTAATGAGTCTAGACACCGGGCTATGTGTAGTTTGGTAGCAACCTTAACGCCATTCTCCGTACCAGTGCTATCGATCGAAGTACCAGGCTCCCGGAGGGGCAAATGCACATCCATTGGCTCGGTGAGATGACTCAGTACATCTTTGAGGCAGTCGTACGAATCTTCTGGTCCGAACACGACCAGTACCCGGCGATCGGTATGTTCGCCTTCTACGGCGAGATTCCCGCCACAAACTTCAGCGACTGGCCAGAAGCGTAGATATGGCCCGTGTCTTCCCGACAAGAGGCGTCGGGAAGACGCGGGGCTCCTCGCGCAACCAACTGATCAGCCATGACTGCCTGTGCGTGCCGATTCAGAAGCAGCAGACAAGTTTTACAAACCGGCGGCGGAGCGGTTGGAGACTTTGCCACGCAGCATCTGGGCGAGTTCGTTCGAGCGCGGGGAGGCTTCGATGGCGATCTCGGGGCTGATGCGGCCCATCTGGACCAGGTCGTAGAGGGCCTGGTTCATCGTCTGCATCCCGTCGTAAGAACACTGCGGGATTAACTGGTCGAGTTCATCGACGGCGCCACGGTGGATGTAGTCCTTGGCTGTCTCGGTGTTGAGCATGATTTCGTGGGCTGCTGCGCGCTTGCCGTCTACAGTACGCACGAGGGTCTGGGCGACGACGCCGACCAGAGATTCGGCGATCTGGTGGCGCATCGCTTCTTGCTCGGTGGGGGTGTAGATGTTGAGCAGGCGCTCGATAGTCGAGACCGCACTATTGGTGTGCAGGGTGCCGAAGACCAGGTGACCGGTCTGGGCTGCTTTGAGGGCGATATCGACGGTGATTCGGTCGCGCATCTCGCCGATTAAGATGATGTCCGGGTCTTCGCGCAGGGCCGCTCTCAGGGCATTTTCAAACTGGAGCGTATGCTGGCCGACTTCGCGCTGGCGAATCAGGGAGCGGCGGGAAGTGTGCACAAATTCAATCGGATCCTCGATCGAGATGATGTGCTTGCCGAAGTTTTCGTTGATGTAGCGCAGCATCGCCGCAAGGGTCGTCGATTTACCGGAGCCAGTCGGGCCGGTAATCAGCACCAGACCTTTGTGGGCTTCTGAAATGGTCTTCAAGACCGGCGGCAACCCCATCTGTTCGAGGCTCGGGACTTCCAGCGGAATCAACCGCAACACCATCGAGGCACCGAGCAGCGAATAGAACAGGTTGACGCGGCAGCGGGCCATGCCGCTGTACATGATGGCCGTGTCAAATTCTTTCGTGTCTTCAAAGACTTTGATCTGCTCGGGATTAATCATCTCAGCGAGCCAACCGTAGAAAATCTGCACGGTGGTGACCGGATGACTGGTGGTCTCCATCAAGCCGCGCATGCGCATGCGCGGCGTCTCCCCGACTCCGAGGTGAATATCTGAGGCGCCGGCCTGCTTGGCCTGACGGACGAGTTCTTCGAGGGTAGCGAGCACCGGCGGCTTCGCACTCGGACGGTGGGTGACGACCGGTTCGCGCATAGAAGGCGGCGGGACTGTCACAAACGGTACAGCATTGGCCTCGCTATTCTCACTCTTTGGCTCGGCGGTCATCGCTTACCCTGTTTGGTGTTGTTTCGCCTCAGAGTACCCGCGAGAGCCCATGCTTTCTCAGCTTCAGCGCTCCTGGTACACTGAGGAGAACTTCGAGAAGGACAGACTGCTTTGCGTCAGAAGATTTTGGCGGGTAACTGGAAGATGTACAAAACCCGCAGAGAGGCCCGCGCCTTTATCGATGCCTTCTTGCCCCTCATCGATCCGACTCTAAGCGGGCGAACGATCGTCTTGTGTGCACCATTCACCTGTCTCGACATCTTGAGCGAATACACAGACAGTTTCGCCGTCGGCGCTCAAAACGTGCACTGGGGTAAGTGCGGTGCTTTTACCGGTGAGATTGCCCCGCCGATGCTCACTGAACTTGGCGTCCAGTACGCGATCGTCGGCCACTCCGAGCGCCGCGAATATTTTAATGAGACCGACTACAGTGTCAACATGCGCCTGCGGGCCGCGCAAGAGCATGGCCTCATTCCGATTCTTTGCGTTGGGGAAAGCGAACAGGAACGCGCCGAGGGCCGTACCGAATCAAAAATTGCCATTCAACTGGAAGCCGGTCTACAGTGCGTCGAACTCGACCGCCTGGTGATCGCCTACGAGCCTATCTGGGCAATCGGTACCGGCCTGACCTGCGAGTCGAGCGAAGCAAACCGGATCATTGGGTTTATCCGTTCCCGGATTGGAAACAGCCAGGTACCGATTCTCTACGGTGGTTCGGTCAAACCTTCCAATATCGACGAAATCATGGCCAGACCCGAGATTGATGGTGCACTGGTCGGTGGAGCCAGCCTCGAACCGGAGAGCTTTGCCGGTATCGTCAACTATCAGGTCGCAGCACGCCTCTAAGAATTGAGGACGTGGAAGAAAGTAAACCAGAAGATTGTCAGCACGCCCAGTTTGGCCAGGTCGAGGCAAGCAAGCAGAGTCGGCTTGCCCATCCGGAGCCTCGCGTTGCCAACCGAGAAGACGGCAAACCCTGTGAGCGCAACAACAGAAAGGGTGGCTAGGTGCATGTGCTTAGTGTAAGTCTCCACTCAAGCGGCCGCAAACAATCTTTAGATCGATTCCGCTAACGAAGCAGCAGCGTGGCAACCCAGAGAATACCCAGCAGCACTGCCCCAGTCACGCCTCCGGGTACCTGTCCGGCCTGCCAGACCTGGGTGAGGGATGAGGAGACGAGCACGGCGACGACAACTGAGCCAAGGGCGTAAAGGCCGGCTTTCCAGAAGACTCGGATTTTGCGGTAGAGAAAATAGATAGCAGCGAAAAGCCCGAGCGCGATTGCATAGCTCGGGTCGTTGGGAGCGGTTGAAGAGAGTGCCAGATACAGTAGCCAGATAGCACCGAAGACGAGAGCGGAGATACCGGCTTCGGGGGCATTGAGGGCGAGGTTGCGCCACCACTGACG
>JANNPH010000124.1:0-16333 GCA_031399965.1 Gloeobacteraceae cyanobacterium SOY_34_metabat_159
GCCTGCTGATCGAAGGGCTGTCGCTGCAGTGGTTAGACAGCGTCCGGCGACAGCCGTGCAGCATAACTATGCCCGGACAACGCTAGAGATGGATGTACCCGAATGAGGCTTGCAGTATGCTCGTCATATCGGCAGCAGAAAGAGACGGCCATGTTTTCTGAGCGCTCAACCGATCTGCAAGCATTGACCTCGGCGGCTACACTGTCAGCCGACGCCGACGCACTGGTCAAATCCGCTCGTGCGGACCTGGCTGCTGCCACGATTGATCGCCTCGCCCAACAGCTACTCGACTGGGTCGAGCCGCTCGATCTGGGTGTCGTGCTCGGGCTGGAGGCGCTCTCGGGACTCGATGCCGGGATGCGGGCGGGTGTGGCTTTTGTCTCTCAAGGGCGCATGAAGAGCCGCTGGATCTGGGGAAAATTGCCCGTGCCGGACCTGGTGGTGAGCGTCGGTTCTGCACCAGACTGCCATGAAGCGATGACCCGGCAGATGCACGCCTGGCTCGAACGAGGGGTCGAAGTCTGTGTGTTAATCGAGACCTGGGCCAAGACGGTCAGCGTTTTTAGAAGCGGCGAAGTCGAGACTTTAGGTAGCTGGAAAGTGCTCAGCCTCCCCGATGTCCTCCCCGGCTGGGAACTACGACTCGCTCATCTTTGAGCGGCGACCAAGCTGGGCGGGCAGGTAGGAGGCGAGCATCAGGCCGCCAATCACCACGCAGGCGCAGAGGATTCGTCCGAGGGTGAGCGGTTCTCCCAGCAGCAGTGCGCCGAGGCCGAGGGAAATAATCGAGGTGAAGTAATTGGGCAGCGAAGCGATGGTCAGGCTCGTCTTGCTCATACCCCAGAAAAAAGCCGAGTAAGCGATGACAGAAGCGAAGACGACCAGGTAGGCAAGCCCCAGGCTGCTCTGCCAGGTAAACTGCCAGGCGGGTCTGAACCACCACCACTCGATGCCGATCAGCGGCAGCAACAGCACTGTCCCGAAGCCAAAGCCCCAGGCAACGTTGAGCAGTGGGTCCATCCGGTCAGTGTTTTGCTTGCCGATCAGGCCGCCGAAGGCGTTCACAATTGCCGTCAGCAGCAAAAGCAGGTCACCCAGTGGGTCGCTGAGGCCGACGGATTCACCCTGGCTGACAAGCAATATCGAGCCTGCTGTGGCCAGGGTGACCCCGAGCCATTGCCGGGGGAGGAGTTGTTCTTTGAGCACCGCCCAGGCAAGGACGACGGTAAAGGCTGGGATAAGACTGACGATCACACTCGCGTTGCCGGTCGAGGTGCGCTGCAGACCGATATTTTCAAAGGCATAGCCGAGCGTGACGGCAAGCAGACCAAAAAGCGCCACCGGTGGCCAGAAGGAGCGCGCTAAAGCCGGAAACTTGCCATTTCTCAGCCACAGCAACCCCAGCAGCAGCAGCGACGAGAGGCCGAAGCGCAGCCCGGCGGCAGCCAGCGGCGGGATTGCCATGACAAGGACCTGGGTCGCCAGAAACGACCCTCCCCAGAGGAAGACCGCCGACCACAGCGCAATCCGCACCGGCCACATGGCTAGTAGGCTGCTTCGGCGTTGTACTCGGAAGCCTTCTTGATGTCGATTTTCCAGCCGGTCAGGCGGGCGGCGAGGCGCACGTTCTGCCCTTCTTTACCGATGGCGAGCGACAACTGGTCGTCCGGCACGATCACGTGGGCCTGGCGGGCGTCGGGGTCTACCAGTCTCACCTGCACGACGCGAGCCGGGGAGAGGGCATTCGAGATGTAGGTTGCCGGGTCCGGTGACCAGCGGATCACGTCGATTTTCTCGCCGCGCAGCTCGTTGACCACTGCCTGAATGCGCGAGCCGCGAGCACCGATGCAGGCACCGACCGGGTCCACGTCGCGCTCCAGCGTATCGACAGCAATCTTGGTGCGCGGCCCGACGGTGCGCGAGGGCGGGTTTGCCTCGCGGGCAACGGCCACGATGCGCACGATCTCGTCTTCAATCTCGGGCACTTCGTTGGCGAACAGGTAGACGACTAGCCCGGCGTCGGCCCGCGAGACGAGCAGTTGCGGTCCACGCCGCGACCCTTCCCAGACCTTGCGCAGGAAGACTTTAAAAGCCGAGCCGATGCGGTAGGGCTCGTTGGGCAATTGTTCGTTTTTCGGAAGCTCCGCTTCGACTTCGCTCTGGCCAAAGCCGCTCGAAACAGCACAAATCACCGAACGGCCCTCGAAGCGCATGACCCGCGCTTGCAGGACGGTATTTTCCAGCTCGCGAAATTCTTCCTGGATTAATTTGCGCTGCTGGTCGCGCAGCTTTTGCGAGAGGACCTGCTTGGTCTGGATAGCGGCCATCCGGCCGAAGTCGCTTTTCTCGGGTGTGACATCGACGACGACCGTGCCGCCCGGCTCAGCGTCCGGGGCCACCTCGCGCACCTCGGCCAGGGCAATCTCCTGGTCCGCGTCGTTGACGGTATCGACGATCGTCTTGGTGGCGAGCACCCGGAAGCCTTCGCGGTCGGCGTCGAGTTCAACGACGAAATTGTCGAAGAGCAGTTCGTCGCCGGTCTCTTTCGGGTCGCGGTAGGTCTTGCGAAAGCGCTCGTAACCTTTTTTGAGCGCTTCCATCAAGGCTTCTTTGACGGCATGTTTTGGTAAGTTCCGCTGCCGGCTGATGGTTTCGATCATCTGGTTGATGCCGGGCAAATAAATCATGGACATGAGGTTTTCTCCTGAAGCTATGTAGTTGTCTTGGGTTCTCCGGCAGGACACACCGGGAGTCCCTTCTAGAACTGGGCCGAGGACTCTAAGAGTCCTGCACGAGCTGTACTTTCGCGACTTGCGGTCGGGGGACGCCGACGCGCCGACCGCCGATGGTCAGGTACACATGCTCGCTGTCGCGTTCGAGCAGCCGACCCTCCCACTGTTTTTTGCCGTCGATTGGTCCGTAGGTCTTGACCAGGACCGGGAAACCTCGAAAGGCGACAAATTCTCGGTCGGTGGTCAGGGTGCGCTCGGTGCCGGGGCTTGAGACTTCGAGATTGTAAGTACCCAGAAGCATCTCGTGCTCATCGAGCAACGGCTCAAGCGCCCTGCTCATCCTCTCGCAGTCATCAAGGCCGGTCTGGTCGCTCAGATTGCGGATGTCCACCCGCAGAGTTGCCGGTTTGGTATGGGTCTGGTACATGACCGCCACGAGCTGTAGGCCGAGCTGTTCGGCTACCGGCTCGGCAATGGCTGTGACCTGTTCAACGATTGCTTGGGGATTCATCCATTAAAAAAGCGGGCTTTCGACCCACTCCTCCAGTCTTCCATATTTTGTTGTGGATACTGGGTCCAGTGTGCCACAAGCACCTGCCCACCCGCGAGGGTGGTGCGATCGACTCTCGCCTGGATCTGACTCGATGTTTCACGATGACTGACGCTCCACTTTGGGAGGCGCTTGTGCGCGTCGCCTCAAGCGGCGGCACCGGTTTTCACACGCCCGGACACAACGGCGGTACGGGGCTTGCAATGTGTCTACAGGACTGGTCGGTGCTCGCGCGCCTCGACTTGAGCGAGCTTGAGGGGCTTGACAACCTGCACCACCCGACAGGCCCGATAGCTGCAGCGCAAGCCCTGGCCGCGAGCGCCTGGGGGGCTGAACGCAGCTGGTTTCTGGTCAACGGCTCGACCGTCGGCCTGCACGCGATGCTGCTTGCGACCGTCGGTCCTGGGGACGCCATTTTGCTGCCGCGCAACTGTCATCAGAGTGTCGTGCACGCCCTGGTCTTGAGCGGCGGGCGGCCCGTCTTCGTGCGGCCTGAGTGGGACGAAGACCACCAGTTGGCCCACGGCATCGCCCTTGCGGATATCGAGGCGGCCCTCGACCGCGACCCGGCCATCAAAGCAGTGCTGCTCAACCACCCGACTTACTTCGGGACAACCGGTAGGACGCGCGAAATCGCCGAAGCGGTACATCGGCGGGGTTTGCCGCTCCTGGTCGATGCCGCCCACGGTGCTCACTTTCGCTTCCATCCGGACTTACCTGAGTGTGCCGTGGCCTGCGGCGCGGACCTGGTCGTGCACTCGGCCCACAAAACTCTGCCCGCTTTTACCCAGGCCGCACTCCTGCACCACCAGGGCTCTCTGGTCGATAGCACCCGCGTCGAACGTGCCCTCGCAATCTTGCAATCGACCAGTCCGAGTTATCTATTGATGCTCTCGCTCGACTGCGCCCGAGCCCAGATGGAAACTCACGGTAGAGCGCTCCTCGAGCGCACCCTCGCTCACGCCAGACGGCTCAGGAATACTGTGCCTTTTCCCTGTCTGAGTGCTCCGGCAGAATACTGGGATCCGACTCGCCTGGTGATCGATGTCAGACCCCGAGGCTGGACGGGTTACACAGCTGAGGCGTGGCTACTCGAACGCGGCATCCGGCCTGAACTTGCCACCCGCGAACAACTGGTCTTCATTCTCAATACCGCCCACACCGAAGCCGATATTGCTCGCCTGGAGGAGGCACTGACGGCTCTTTTTGCTGCCGGTGGCAAAGCTGTCCTGCCCTGCGACACCGGGTTACCGGCCCTACCGTGCTTTCGCTACACACCGAGAGAAGCCTTCGAGCGTCCCTGCCGGTCCATACCTCTGCTGCAGGCTGTCGGTTTCGTGAGTGCCCAGACCGTCTCAGCCTATCCACCGGGTATCGCTGTGCTGTTCCCCGGTGAACAGGTGAGTGCTGAGGCCGTCGCCTACTTACAGATGGTCCTGGCCAGTGGCGGTGAACTGGTCGGCCCTGACGACCGGGAACAGATTGCTGTTCTTTTGGAATAAGTCCCAAATTAGACAAAGTCTAAGTACAATGGAAAGGTGAATTCGAGGCTATCCCATGACCGCATGCTTGCTCAGTCACGTGCCTGGCGGGCAAACGCGGGGACTGGTCGAGTATCTTGAATACAGATCCCGCCTGAGTCCCTCCTGGTTGCGTGCCCTCTATTTAGGTGGTGCCCTGGTGTTTTCGGGACTTGCTATACAGATTCAATAAGGGGAGAAAAGATGACAACGACCTTACAGCCACGGCAGACCGAACTGGTCACTGCCCTCAACCGCGAACAGGCCAATGCCCTGGTCACCTATCTCAACTACAAAAAGTATCACTGGACAACCTTCGGGCCACTGTTTCGCGACTTGCACCTGCTGTTTGAGGAGCAGGGTCTGGAAGTCTTCGCAACCATTGACGAGTTGGCTGAGCGCAGTTTGATGATCGACGGCAAGCCCGTCGCCGATCCGGGTCAATATCTGCTGACCGCGACGGTGCAGCCTTCTGAAGGTGAACTGTCGGTCCGCGAGATGATCCAGGAAGCGATTGTCAACCACGAGCACATCATCGACGAGATGCACAAGGATGCCGAAGTGGCGACCGTGGCAGGTGACATCGGTACTGCCGACCTTTACACGCGCCTCGTACAGATGCACCAGAAGCACCGCTGGTTCTTGAGAGAACTGCTGAAAAAAGGCGACAACCTGGTCACCTGAGCCACGATTGAATAGGCCCATCCGGGCCTGTTTTTTTGGGCAGCGGCATTCTCATTTACTTTTGGTCCAGAATCATCAGCGCGAGGGCAAGACATGGCAATCCTGGTAGTCGGTGCAACTGGTCTGACCGGCCAGCAGATCGTTCGCAAGTTGCAGGCAGACGGGGAGTCACCGCGACTACTGGTACGTTCGCCGGAAAAGGCCCGGCAGCAACTGGGAGAACAGGTGCAGGTGGTGACGGGCGATGTTTTGCAGGCTCCAACGCTTGCTCCTGCTCTTGAGGGCGTTAAGACCATTTTTTGCGCCACGGGCACGCGCACCGGTTTCGGCAGCAACGGCGCACAGCAAGTCGATTACGAAGGTACGGTCAACCTGGTCGATGCTGCCCGCACGGCTGGGGTCGAGCGCTTTATCCTGGTCTCCTCGCTCTGCGTATCCCGCCTTCTGCACCCACTGAATTTGTTCGGGGGTGTACTTTTCTGGAAGAAGCGGGCTGAGGAGCACCTGATCCGCAGTGGCCTCTCGTTTACGATCGTGCGGCCGGGGGGCCTGCGAGACGGAGCCGGCGGCGCAGAAATTGTCGTGAGCCCTGCCGATACCCTCTTCGAGGGCAATATCGACCGCATAGACGTAGCGCGAGTCTGCATTGAGGCTTATCAGGCGACCCAGGCTCAAGACAAAATAGTCGAAATCGTCAGCGGCCCCGGCACTGCCCAGGCCTCTTTAAGCAGCCAGTTTGCCCAACTGGTGACGGCCCGACCCCGCGTGGCCTGAAGGGCGTTCGCGCTTCAGGGCAGGCTTACCAGAAAGGCTGTCTCACCCGAGTGGCTCTCGACTCGAATCGAGCCGCCGATCTGTTCGACCAGTTTCTTGACGAGGGCCAGACCTAGACCGCTGCCGCCCTGCTGCCAGATGTCCTGGCCAGGGATTCGGTAAAACCGGTCGAAGATGTGCGGTAATTCTTGAAGCGGAATTTCGCTACCCGAGTTGCGCACACTCAGTTCGACGACCGGCCACTGGTTGTCACTGGCGACTGCGCGCCAGTGCACGGCGATGTTGCCGGCAGGGGGGGTGTACTTGCAGGCGTTATTGAGCAATTCGACCAGGATGCGTTCCAGGCTTCGCCGATCGGTGACCAGGGCCGGTAGCCCAGGAGCAATTTCGAGGCTCAAACTCTGCCGCCGCGACTCGGCCCGCAACTGAAAAGGGGAGACTAAAGGCGGCAACCATTCATCCAGAACAATCGTTTCACGCGTCACAACCGGTTTGCTCTGTTCCAGTTGCTGCAGGTCGAGCAGGTCGTCGATCAATGTACGGGCGCGCCCGCACTCCGATTCGAGGATATTCAAATAGTGGTCGCGCTTTTGTTGCTGGGAGGAGAGCCGCAGCAACTGGATGGCAAGCCGCATATTGGCGACCGGTGCGCGCAGCTCATGGGAGACCGTACTGAAAAATGCGTCTTTAAAGTGATAGCGCTCCTGCAGCTCGGCCAACCGTTGTTCAAGCTTTCTCACCTGGTTGAAGACGCCGCCGGGCGGGATGGCGACTGTCTCGGGTGTCTGGTCAGCCGGGATCTCGGTGATCAACGGGTTGTCATCGATTTTGACCCGGGGGAGCGGCTTCATTTGATAACGGTCGGCCCACCTGAAGGTCTGGGGTGAAGTGCTCATGCGGGACCGTTCACCCGGCAGACTCGACTTCAAATCTACAATCTGGGCATGGGCGAGCAACAGGTGACGAGCCTCGATAAGCCCGATGCCACGGCCGGTCTCAATTGCGATCGGTTCGTAGAGTGCCTGAGCCGGGCGGCGCTGCATCTGGGTATAGGCAGTGAGGATAGAGGTGTCGAGTGCCAGCAGCAGCATAGGTCGCGCGGTATTCCAGGCTTGCAGCCATTGGTGCGCAGGTTCTGTGCCGGGCATCTTGCAGGCCGGGTCGGTATAGAGCTGGTGAGAGAGAATTGCCTCCAACCCCAGCCCGACCCGGTCAAAAATCAGCACACCCGGCTTCTCTGGATGGCTCCGCAGAAAATCGACAAGCTCGCTGTAGGTTGTCGCATTTGAGAAGCGGTCCAAGTGGACTGGTAAAATCTCAAGCCTGGAATCGATTTGAAGCTGATGGGCAAGCTCTGTGTACATTCAGTTGCGAAATTCTCCGCAATGTTAAAGAGACGTCCTGAAAACATAGACGAAAGATTTGGAAAGCGATAGTTTCTGTGCAACAAATAATCAGTAATTTTGGTGATCTTTTCCTAAGACTTCCCGAAATAGCCTAAGAGGCTCTGCCAATCAGTACCACCAGCATCGCCTCTCCTGAACATCGAAGCCGACGGCAAGTCAGGTACACAGGCCAGTTTCCACCTCGGCGGCGGCGAGCGCCTGGTTGGCACCCTTACCGCCCGGCAAAATTCGACAGCCTCACCGAGTAGACTCTCGCCCGGCAGTGGATGGCGGGCGACCCGTACCGAAATATCGATGTTGATACTACCCGCGACAAAGACTCGAGGCTGCGTAGTCATCACCACATCTTATGCATGTTCATCGGTCGATAGACTGATCACTATCGGTGCGCGAACGGAAAATTGAGCTATTTTCGCACCGATTGTGAAGCGTTTGCGTTGGTATAAACCGCGCGCTTGCCTGGACGCACAACTCTTCAGCGGGACAGTCCCGTATGCATTGTCTGTAGATTGCAATCAGGTGCTCGGGTACACTTTTTTTACACAGCAAGGCCGGTTCACGGCTATTTTCCAGGCAGGTCTGCGGCAAGATCATGGGCAACAATCGAAACAACTTTGCCGGACGACTTCTAGATGAGCGCTTTAAACTGCTGGCCGAACTCTCCTCGGACCCCACCGCCGGCGACCTGTTTATCGCCCAGGACCAGCATACGCAGAGCACTGTCTACATCCGCCTTCTCAGCAACAACGAGTGCGACTATGCCGCCTACGCAGCCGTGACCGAGCTGTGTGCTTCGATCAAAGATCGGCGCATTCTGCCCATCGCCCACCACGGCCAGACGGCCGATCTGGTCTACTACACCATTCCTTCTGAGGCTGGTCTGAGCCAGAGTTTCAGCCTCTATGACACGCTCGCGGCCGGTGGCGCTTTACCCTGCGCCCGCGCCGTCAACATTGCAAGCCAGGTCTGCGTCGGCCTAGAGCACGCCCACAGCCGCGGTCTTCTACACGGCAACCTCAATCCCAAAAGCGTTCTGCTCACGACTGGCGAACGCGGTGAACAGGCGAGACTCTGGGATTTCGGGACTGCATCAGGAACACCGGGGCTTTACATGGCTCGCTACAGTGCTCCCGAGCGCCTGAACGGGCAACCGGCGGATGTACGCTCCGACATTTACAGCCTTGGTGTCATGCTCTACGAGATGTGTACCGGACACCTGCCGTTGCTGGCGGCGACTGACGATCTCGACGGCTGGCGAACGGCCCACACCAGGGGCACGCCTCAACCACTCCGGACGGCCCAGCCGCTCGCGAGCGAAGCGCTCGATGCCCTCGTCATGCAGTGCCTGCAGCGAGATCCGCTCAGGCGGCCTTTGAGTATGCTCGATATCACCCGCGTACTCTGCAGCCCGACAAGACCGGTGCGGCCACCTGTGACTGTTCGCCGCACTTCTCCACTGCCCTATTTGTTCTCGGGTGCTGCAGTCCTGCTCGTTGCCGGAGTGTTCACCGTTATCAGCGTCTGGCCTGACAAGACTCCTGTAGAGCGACCGTCAATTGCTGTGACGAAGCCACCTGCAGCAGTTTTAAAAACTGTCAGCAGCAAATTTGCTCGTCCCTCTGCACCGCGCTCGGCAGCGGTGTCGCTCCCGGTGGTCGCCCGCTCGGGGGCAACTGACGCCAGTACACTGACAGGCCGGACGCGACCCCAAACCACGCCGAGTCCTCGCCGACGCCTGGCAACCGTTCCGCTGCGTCCAGACCCGAAGACCAGTGCAATCAGCCTGCTCAGGCCCGCTCCTCGACCGGTACAGGATGAGGAACCGAGTGCCGCTTTAGTGATGAAGAGTTCGCCACAACCTCTGCGTTCTTCAGAGGAAGGTGACAGTGCCGGCCGCCTTCGAAGCGCTCCACAACCGATTAATCCTTAGACCTGGTAGTCCCTCCTTTGGTAGTCGTATCTACGGGCAATTTTTGCGACCGTAGGCTACAGGAGGCGATTACCCAACTCAAGCGCCTGACCGGCAAGGAGCCTCAATGGTTTGCGATCCCGCTCGTCCTGGGGAGAAAGCGTTATGGGCGGTACCGGACGTGGTAGATTATGCCGGTCATGACATAGCGAGTCATGGCGGAGTAATGCAAAGTCGGTGTGACACGGGAGTCAATATGGCCTTAGACCCGCTGATTGGGAGCGAGGTTTCTCATTTTGTCGGCATAGGTGGTATAGGAATGTCTGGTCTGGCACTCGTACTCAGAGCCCAGGGACAGAAAGTAAGCGGTTCGGACCTGAGTGTAAATAAGCAGACCCAGCGCCTCGAAGCGGCCGGGGTTTCTATCTTTTATGGTCACTGCGCCGACAACCTGAACGGGGTGACGCGCCTGGTCTATTCGAGTGCAATTCAGCCTGACAACCCGGAATTGCTAGCGGCCAAAGCGCAGGGGTTGCACATCTGCCACCGGTCTGAAGTGCTCGCGAAGCTCGCCTACGGCTACCGTATGGTCGGCGTCGCCGGCACCCACGGCAAAACGACGACCAGCAGTCTGATTGCCGTTATGCTGCACAACACGGGCCTCGACCCGACGGTGCTTGTCGGCGGCGAAGTGGATGAACTGGGGGGCAATGCCCGTCTGGGCCTTGGCCCGCACCTGGTTGCTGAGGTCGATGAGTCTGACGGTTCGCTGGTTCGCTTTGCGCCCGAGGTGGCAATCGTCACCAACATCGAAAGCGACCACCTCGATCACTACGCCAACCTCGACCAGATCATCGCCGTCTTCCAGCAATTTTCTCGCCAGGCTCGTCTGGTCATTGGCAGCCTCGATTGCCCGACTGTGCGCGACTACCTGACGCTTGACCTCGGCTACAGCATCGAAGGGCATCCGGACGCCGACTACAGTGCCGATGAGATTCGCTTTGACAGCCAGGGAACGACGGCTCGGATCAGCGAGCGCGGTGTGATACTCGGTGAGCTGCGCCTCGCCCTGCTCGGCCGCCACAATTTGAGCAATGCCCTCGCGGCTGTTGCCGTTGGCCGTTACCTGGGTTTGAGTTTCACCCAGATAGCTGGGAGCCTGGTGGATTTTAAGGGTGCCCATCGTCGCTTCCAGCGCAAGGGTGAGCGCGACGGCATCTTGTTTGTAGACGATTACGCCCACCATCCGAGCGAAGTGCGAGCTACCCTCGCAGCGGCTCGCCTGCAGGGTCGCCGGGTTGTGGCTATCTTTCAGCCCCACCGCTACAGCCGTACCCAGTCACTCTTTAGCGAGTTTGCAATTGCCTTCGGCGACGCAGATGCGGTCGTCGTCACTGAAATCTACTCAGCGGGCGAAGCAAACGACGGTACGATCGGTGGTCTGCAAGTTGCTCAGGCGATCGCCCGCTATCACCAGGACGTGCACTTTGAGCCGAGCCTTGAGAGTCTTGGGCAATACCTGGCCACCAGCCTGCGCTCGGGAGACCTTGCTCTATTTTTAGGAGCGGGAAACCTCAACCGTATTATTCCCGACCTGCTGGCGCTCGATGCTTCCGCTTCGGCGATTGCACTATGAAAGACCGGCTGTGCTCAAGCGTTGCGCTGGCTCCCCTGACGGCTTACCAGGTGGGTGGACCTGCAGAGTGGTACCTGCAACCGAGCAAAGTCGAAGTGCTCGACGAGACACTTGGCTGGGCGCGACAAAAGGGATTGCCGGTGACGGTCGTTGGGGCCGGTACTAACTTGCTGGTCAGCGACACCGGTATTTCCGGCCTGGTCATTCATCTACGCAGTTGGCGCGGCGTCGATGTCGTCGAATCAGGCATCGTCGATGTCAGGGCAGGTGAATCGATCGCGGCCCTCAGCTACCAGCTTGCCCGGCGGGGCTGGTCGGGGCTTGAGTGGGCGGTCGGTGTACCGGGTAGTGTCGGTGGGGCTGCAGTGATGAATGCCGGTGCCCACGGTGCACAGTTCTCCGACTCCCTCGTCAGCATCGATGTGCTCACTGAGTCTGGCGAACGCAAGCGCCTGCTGGCCTCGGAGCTTGAGATGGGTTATCGCTCCTCTGTACTGCAAATCCGCGACTGGGTG
Organism: Gloeobacteraceae cyanobacterium SOY_34_metabat_159; assembly: GCA_031399965.1. Taxonomy (GTDB): domain Bacteria; phylum Cyanobacteriota; class Cyanobacteriia; order Gloeobacterales; family Gloeobacteraceae; genus JANNPH01. Next base: position 11,727 of record JANNPH010000124.1, read on the forward strand.
ATCTTGGGGGCGAGACTGCGCCTCACTCCCGGCTATGAGCCGGCCCTATTGCTTGCCCGAATCGACGAATACAATACCTTCCGTCACCGCACCCAGCCTTCTGGCTTTCCCAACTGCGGCAGTGTTTTTCGCAACCCCCTAGAGGGAAGCAAAGCTGGCTGGATGCTCGACCGCTCGGGCCTCAAGGGCTATCAAGTCGGAGCGGCACAGGTTGCCGAGCAGCACGCCAACTTCATTCTCAACCGGGGCGGGGCGACTGCCCGCGACATCCTCACCCTCATGGAGCGGATGCGCGAGCGCGTCTTCGACGATTGGGGAGTGCTCCTCAAGGCGGAAGTTCGCATTCTCGGCAGCGAAGTTTTCAGCTGAGCCCGAATATTTCACGCTACGATCAAGATGTGGCTCTGTGCTCTGTGGCGTTGTACGTCTACGCTTTTCTAGAACGGCCGGTTCCGGCCACTTTGCCGACCGGCTGGCAGGGCTGCCCGATCGCATTTATCGAGGTGGGAGCACTTGCCGCCGCTGTCGATAGCTCTATTCCCTGGCAGACGGTCCAATACGACGACGAGCAGTTATTGCAGGCAGCGCTCGTGCACGACCGGGTGATTTGTGATCTCTACCGGCAGCAACCGGTATTGCCACTACAGTTTGGAACGGTGTTTATCTCCCTCAACGGCCTTGAAATGCACCTTGAGCGTCACAGCGAACGCTACGGAGAGCGCATCCGCAAACTGGAGGGTATGGGTGAGTACACCCTCAAATTATTGCCCCAGTTCGACCAGCTTCAACTCGACGCCGATCACTTGGCGGATCTGGAGTTCGAGCGCATCCAGGCCCAGTTCAAGGACCACTACTCGCATCTCGTCTACGGTGAGCCCCAGCGCGGTATCGAGCGGGTCCACCTGCTCATCCCGGTGGGCGAAGAAGCAGAACTGCGCCGCCAGGTGGACGACTGGCAGCGCCACTACAACTGCTGGCAGCTCGATCTACAAGGGCCTCTTCCGCCTTACCACTTTGCTTGAGCACACTGCATCGAGCGCCCCACTAGCCGAACAATGCCTCGGTGGCAGCCGCAACTCCACTGCCGCGGGTAAAGGCGTCGTAGCCGAGCGCGTGCAAAGACCCTTCAAGCGCGGCGATTGCCGTGAGCACATCGCGGTCGCTCACGAATCCCAGGTGCCCAAAACGCACAATCTGGCTTTCCATTTCTCCCTGACCGCCGGCAATAACGATGTCGTAGTGCTTCTTCATCGTCGAGCGCAACTGCGCACAGGCGACCCCTTCCGGTGGGACGACCGCAGTGATAGCTGTACTCGCCGAGCGCTCGTCCGGGTTGAATAGCCCCAGACCCAACGTGCGGACAGCGGCACGGACAGCATTGCGCAGGCGTGCGTGGCGGGCAAAGAGCGCTTCAAGCCCCTCGGCGCGCAGCATCTGCAGTGTCGTCTGCAGGCCGAAAACCAGGTTCACAGGGGTCGTGAAGGGCGTGTTGTTTTTTTGGAGGGCTTTGCGGTACGGGCGCAAGTCAAAGTAGTAGCGGGGCATCGTCGAACGTTCACAGGCCCGCCAGCCACGCTCACTGACTGAGAGGAAGGCAAGTCCCGGCGGGATCATGTAGGCCTTCTGTGAACCCGAGCCGACAAAATCGAGCCCCCAGCTATCGACCGGCACGTTGGTCGCTCCGAGGCTCGTCACCGCATCGACGACCGAGATTGCCTCGCCGTGAGCGCGAATATAGCCGGCGATCGTCTCTAAGTCGTTGGTCACACCGGTAGAAGTTTCGTTATGGGTAATCACTACCGCTTTAATTGTTTTGTCGGTATCGCCTTCGAGTGCTGCTTTAAAGGCATCTGTAGGGAGCGGATGACCATAGGCTGCTGAGATCACTTCGACTTTGAGGCCAAAAGCGCGGCCGAGTTCGACCCAGCGCTCGCCGAACTTGCCGTTGGCACCGACAATCACCCGGTCACCAGGAGAGCAGGCGTTGATCATTGCGGCCTCGATGGCACCGGTGCCGCTGCTGGCAAGCGTCAGTACGTCACCACTGGTCTGGTGCAGCCAGCGCAAATTCTCCGACACCTCGGCCATGATCTTGGCAAATTCGCTGCTGCGGTGGCCGATTGGCGCTCTTGCCATCGCCAGGAGTGCTCGCTCCGGAATCGGCGTCGGGCCGGGAATCATCAAAAATAACTTGTCATCCATCAGTGCTGCACTCCCATAGAACCCTGGCATTCTAGCAACCAGGGTGGCGATCGTAGCTTAGAACACATTCCCCTGAAGTCGGCATCTGTTGTGGAAGTTAGGAGATAAAATATCCGGACTATGACCAACGCATACACCCTCAAGCTTAAAGACATCGTCGGCGACGACCCGAGTGTCCGCCGTGTCCTCGATCAGGGCTTTGTGAAGCTGATCGACTTCATGCCCCACGACTACCAGTTCGGCGAACAGATAGAAGGGGCAACGCCGGGAGACCTGGCAATTGTCGCGGCTGCGAGGGTGTCCTACGGCACTGTGACCAAGGGCGTTGAAGCTGATCGCAAGCTGGTCAACTACCTTGTCAAGCATGGCCATACGAGCCCACTTGAGATGGTCGAGTTCAAGTTTTTGATCAAAGCGCCGGTGATCATGTGGTGGCAGCATGTCCGGCACCGGATTCAAGAGATGAATTTCCAGTGTCTGGCCGGCTCATCCGTCATTACCTTTGATCGGACTGGCGGCGGCACAGGCCCAAGGCTAAAGAAGACCATCGCCGAACTGTACGACTTGTGGGCAAACGGGGAGCGCGCAGTCCGCTCGAATGGTAATGGACAGACGTACCATCGCGACATGAAAACCAGAATTAGGAAGATGAACCTCCGGGTGCTCAATGAGGAAACAAACACCTTTGAGGTTGGGCACATTCACGAGGTTTACAGCAGTGGCGAAAAGCCTGTTTACAGACTGACTTACGAAGACGGCCGTACTCTCGACTGCACGCTAGAGCACCGTTTACTGACTGCCCATGGTTGGAGGACCGTCCAGGATGCCTTCGCTGTTGAGGTGTCTGAGGACAGAACTGTTCAGTCTGCCAGCCTAGGTATTCAGACCGTGTGCAACGGCCAGGTCGTCGCCGATGGCTTGTATCGTAACAAGCAGTGGCTTGAGGAACGACTTGCTCAAGGGCTATACGTTACTGAGATCGCAGCGTTAGCGGGTTGCTCCATCGAAGCGGTGAAGAAGTGGGTCTACGCCTACGGTCTGAAGTTGAACAAACGGGATGCGCGCTTTAAACCAGGCATGGAACCCTGGAATAAGGACAACGGTGGTTATCAGTTAAATATTAAAGATAGGACTGCCTGGGTTGAGCGGATTAAGCAGAGAACAAAATACGGAAAAGAATCGCATCTCTGGCGAGGTGGGGTCACTTCTGAACGAGCGTTGAATGCAGTCTGGACGCGCTCAGTGGCACCACTCATTCACGAACGGTTTGGGTACCGCTGCCAAATCTGTAGCACGCATAGGAGACTCCATACGCATCACATTGTGCCGTACTGGGCGGATCCTGCCCTTGGTTACGACATGGATAATCTGGTTACTCTGTGTCAGACGTGCCACTACCAACTCCACGCTGAAAACTGCGAAAAAGAGTTTGCAGCCTCACTCAACAAAAACAATTGGCCAGAAGTTCCTGCCAGCACTCCTCCTGTTGGCCGTAAGCTCAAGGGTCACCTATTAGCAGTTGTCAAAATTGAGTATCTGGGAGTGCAGCCAACCTATGACATTGCTGTCGAAGGTCCATGGCATAACTTTGTCGCCAACAGCGTTGTCGTGCATAACTCAGGACGCTACACTCCTTATCCAGAAGACGAATACTATCTGCCGGAGAAGCTACGAGCACAGGACACCGTCAATAAGCAAAGCTCCGTGCTCACAGATTTCCTGACAGATGAAGAAGAACGCGGGCTCCTCGCAGAACTGAAGGTTCACTACGAGGCCGGTTTTGCACTTTACCAGAAGATGCTTGAAAAGGGTGTAGCCAAGGAAATGGCGAGGCTTGCCCTGCCAGGATGGGCGCTCTACCACAGTGCTTACGTGAAGATGAATGCCCACGCCCTGATGAACTACCTGAGTAAACGCCTGGAACCGGGTGCGCAGTACGAGATCCGGGTCTATGCCGAGGCAATGGAGCACTCTTTTGCTGAAAAACTACCGTGGGTCTACGCTGCCTGGCAGCAGTCCCAGCGGTCTATGCCTTAGGAGGTAACTCTCTTAGCTGGCTTAAAAGTTCTTAACAAAACTTTTCCGCCCCTCTGTTGCTCGCGCTCAGCTGGTTTCAGCCATTTTAGGCTCCAAGATTTCCAGGCTAATGCTCCGATTTGGAGTGGATTTAGGTACTTGTTTCTTAGAGAATTGTGCGATCCCCTTGATAAAACGTAAAACAACTGGTTTATTGGAGACGTAATCTTCGCTCTGAGGAGAGAAAGATGACTGCAACACTTGAACGTCGTTCTTCCCAAGGGCTCTGGGAACGCTTCGCCGACTGGGTGACCTCCACCAACAACCGCTTCTATGTCGGTTGGTTCGGCGTACTGATGATCCCCACCTTGCTTTCCGCCACCATCTGC